>NZ_JANSHM010000057.1:0-17973 GCF_047461635.1 Synechococcus sp. W55.2
CGTGGTTGGCTTGCCAACTGCAGGGCTACCGAAAGCCCGCCCTGTACTGCGAAGCAGTCAGGGTCGGGTAGTTTACTTCAAGCTGGCTACAGTGGAGTTAAATCTGAAACATCTGAGCCAAACGAGGTGGGATCCGATGGTACTGGACACATTGCCGCTGGTTGCCGCTGTAGCCATCGCCATTTTTATGCTGGTTTTTTGGGTGCGGGTGGTTCGAGAGGCCATCTGGACAACGGTGGGGATTGTAATCATCTTGGCCGTGTTGTACGTGGTCTTTAGAATTGGCCCGCGGCAGGTGCTGCAGGAGTTGCGGGATCCCTTTGCCCTTCTAGAACAGGTTTGGCAGGTGATCGTCGGTTGGTTCCAGGCCCTTCTCCCCTAGAGTTCGTTATCTGCTATACAGTTCCCTGATACAATAGAAAACACAGGGGGGCAGCCTATTGGAACTGCTGGCGAATGGTTTGTCCAGTCAAAAATCGATTCCCTCTCCGGTTTCCGCACTGCTCTACAGCACCTACGCGACTGAAGTTCTCGCCATGCCTTCTGACCCTGAATGGGATCCCCAAGACCCCACCCCAGAAGATGGGATCCCCATTCCTGCTGGCGTCAGCGGGACGGAGTCCTCAGACATCCAGGTGGAGGTGGAGGATTTGGGGGAGCGCCGCCGCCAAGTGCGAGGTCGCGTCCTGATTCCGGTGGAGCGGCAGCAGGTCTGGCAGGTTTTGACCGACTACGACCATCTGGCGGAGTTTATTCCCAACTTGGTGGAAAGTCGCGTCATTGGCCGTGAGAATGGCCGCACACTGGTACGTCAAGTGGGATCCCAAAAGGTTTTATTTGCCCAATTTTCTGCTGCGGTGGTGCTGGCTATCGAGGAGATCTTTCCTCAGCAGCTTCGCTTCCAAAAAACACAAGGGGATTTTCTTATCTTCGAGGGGTTTTGGGATCTGGCCGATTGGTCGGCCCATCAAACCTTGCTCACCTACCACCTGCAGGTCAAGCCTCCCCGCAGAATGCCTGTCGGTCTGGTGGAGCGCCGCATTTGCCAAGATTTGGCCCTGAACTTACAAGCCATTCGGGAGCGCTGCCTGAGTTTGTCGGATCATTCCAAGCCCGTTTGAGGCGCGCCCAATAGGTACCTCGTTCCCCAAGCGCTCCGCGCCGCTGACGCGACCACTCTCAGCCCTTCTGCCAAAGAAGAGGGGGGCTGGGGAACAGCTTTATTGCCATTTGTGGGATTTGATATTCGAGCTGGAATTTGCCAGGTGGATCCCAGAGGCAAAGTGGGCCGGTGGTCCTTCACCTTTCGAGTCTCAAGCAGCGATCGAGGGCTGTCCTTGGGTGTGTGGGTGCGCTATCGGCAGGGTGAAGTGGAAGGCACTGCCCTGATTGATCCCCCCCGATTCTGCCCAGATGCGCCCCCCCATGGCCTCAATGATCAGTCGGCAAATGGCTAGCCCCAAGCCCGTCCCACCCACCGAGCGCCGCAGGGATCCCTCTGCTTGATAAAACCGCTCGAAGATGGCTTGCAACCGGTCTGGCTCAATGCCGCGCCCGGTGTCGGCAACAGTGAACTTCACCATCGCCCCCGTCGATCCACCGGCTGGTGGCTCCACTTCTGCCCGAATCCAGATCCGTCCGGTGGAAGGGGTAAATTTGCAGGCATTGTCCAGCAGCTTACGCAACACCTCCACCAGCCACTCCCCATCCGCCCTAACCATTGGCAGCCGTTTGGGCAGCACCTGCTCGATGGTGGGCAAGTCTTCGTGCCGCCGTCGCGCTTTGACATTGCTCAGGGCCAGCTCCACACATTCTTGAGCAGACAACGGCTCGATATGCCAGCGAACGCGACCACTTTCCAGCTTGGAGAGGGTGAGAAAGTCCTGCACCAACTCCCGCAGCCGATCGGCATCTTGCAGGGCTGTGTTCAACATTTCCTGGCGCATCTCCAGGGGCATGTCGGGGTCGCTGGCCAAAGACTCCAAACACACCTGAATGGTGGACAGCGGGGTGCGCAGCTCGTGTCCGGTCACGGCAATCAGCTCTGATTTGGCCTGATCCAGAGCTGCCAACTGGCGATTGAGCTCTTCTAGGTGCTGATAGGCTTCTGCCTGCAAGAGGGCTACCCCCACTTGGTTGGCAATGGCTTCTGCCAACTCCAGAGTGGCCGGCTGCCAGCGGTGAGGGTGTTCGTGGTGTAGCTCCAATAGGCCCAGCAACCGCCCTTGATAGAGAATCGGCATGGCCACCCAAGCCCGAATTTGGGCCGGCTGCCACAGCTCCGGCACTCGCTGCAGGCGGGGATCCTTTTGGGTATCCTCGCAGCACACCGCTTGTGCCGAGGCTACTGCCTCCCGCAAAAAAGGGTTGCTGGGAAGAGGCCACAGGGATCCCTTAAGGCTGCCCATCGTTAGGGTGCGGTACTCCTGCTCAATCTGAACAGCAGGGGCCTGGCCATCGTAACGGTAGATCAAACATCGCCCCACCTCTGCCACCTGCCCCAGCTCCTGCACAGCAATTGCCAAAATCTCGCTGGGATCCAAAGACTGGCGAATGGCACTGCTGATGCGGTTGATCAGATGCTCTTTGCGCTCTTGCACCCGAATGGTGCGGTAGGCCCGCTGCAGTTTGTATTGCCCTGCCTGGAGATAGGTGATCAGCCGCTCGGTAAAGGGGCCTGGATTCAGTTGGCTGGCGGAGTTTTGCGGGGATCCCTTGAGGTACTGGCGAAGGGGCTCAAGGCGAGGTTCCAGATCCGGTCGGTAACTGAGGATCTTGGGCAACAGGGCCAAAGCCGCTTGGACTGTAATCTGACGATCAAATGACCAGATCCCATCAAATTGGCGAGCTGCATCCATATCGCTGCTTTGCCAAGGACGCTCCCGCTGCATCTGCAAGCGTTCTCGACACACGAGGCAGGTGGCATAGTGGGCATCGATGACGATCAAGTGCCACTCCTGCACCAAGGGATCCTCTGGATCCAAGGGAATGGTGTGGTAGGGCAGGTCTGTCTGAGCAAAATCCTTTTCTGGGGTCGCCAACACAAACACGTCTTGGGCCATTGCGCTGATGCGCTGGTAGCGCCGTGCATCCTGGCGGTAGTAGCGCTCCTTTTGAAAGTTAGCGAATACCCACGGGGATCCCTGCCCTTGCAGCACCTGATCCTCAATGGCGTGGCTGAGGGCAACCAAAGAGGATTTGAAATACAGTTGTGGGCGCAGGTGCGGCAAAGCCTGCAGCAGATCGCTCAATAGGGAGGTACGACTCTGGCGAAGGTAAGATCTAGAGCGGGTGGAGGCCATAACCCTACTGGCAAGCACAGATCACAGGCAGTACAGGGACACTTAACCCCAGAGAAGGAGGCTCGCAGTCTAGGTTTAGTCTAACGGTTGGGATCCCGCGGCGGAGGGAGCTTCATAAGGCGCAAGATCCAGCTAGCCCAAACTAAGAGATATAAAGTTTACGAAGTTATATGTAAGTCAGCCAAATGTCGGGATCCCGGTACAGCCAAGAGGACGTGCAGCAGATCCTCCAGCGGGCCATTGCCCGCCAGCCACGCCTGGGCGAGTTCACCCGCTCCCAACTGCAGGAGATGGCTGCCGAACTGGGGATCTCCCCCCAAGAGCTGGACTTGGCCGAGCAGGAATGGAAGGCCTGGCAAGAGCTGAACAGCCAACACCGAGAATTTCAGCGCTACCGCCGTCGGCAGTTTTACCAACTGCTGGGCCGCTATGGAATTGTCAACAGCTTTTTGCTGGGCTTAGACTGGCTCTCCGGTGGAGGGCTATCTTGGTCGCTGTTTATACTCATGGGGTGGGGCTTGACCGTTGCGCTCAAGGGCTGGAACGCCTACCAAACGGAGGGTGAACGCTACGAGAAAGAGTTTCGCCAATGGCAAAGGAAACGCCAGAAAGATCTCCAGAGCAAGTAAGCCCAGCCTACCGGAGAAGTCTGTCCCGCTGATGGAGATGGATTTTTCTCCAAACTCTGAGTGGGAAGGGGCACCGCCGAGAGATGCTACCATAGATATTCAGCATCGCTGAATGCCCGTGCGGGCGTAGTTTAATGGTAAAACCGCAGTCTTCCAAACTGCTGTTGTCGGTTCGATTCCGTCCGCCCGCTTCCCAACACTGGGCAGGCCTTAAACTAAACCTCAAAACTCGCCTGCTGTAGGCCTTTCCGGGCCCAACCTAGCCCCAAGGCAACGGTTGAGTTCGGGGCGAAAAGTGTCTGCGAGGGGGGTGGAGAAGGAGCAAAGCAGGAGGAGTCTTGTGAGCTTTTGGTCTGACCGTGGCGTATCGCGGCTGGGGTGGTACTACCGTGGAAGGCGTTACCGGATTCAACTCCTAAAATAGGGGGAAACCTGGGAACCCCGAAGCCAAAGCTTCCCCCGGCTTCCTGCGAGTTTTGTGAGCGAAGTGGGATCCCTGCTACGCAGGGGGTGCTTCTATCCATATCCATGTGGTTGTGACTTATAGTGGCTGTGATAGATGTTGTCTGAAAAGCTGCAATACAGGCTTATTCTCCGGTGAATTTGGGCAATGCTCTCATTTGTGCCAGATCGGCAGTAAAGTGAGAGTAAATGCAAAAACCGATTTTGGAATGGTTAGGAGAATCACCGTGCGTCCTCTATCTTTGTTGGCGGTGCTTTGCAGCGTGGCTTTTGCCCAGCCTTTTGCGTGGGGATCCTTGAGCTCAGCCTGGGCTAAGCCTTCCGGGACGTTGCGTTTGTACACCTCCCAACCCGATGCAGATGCTCAGAAAACTGTTGCTGCATTTCGGGAAGTTTATCCAGAGGTTTCGGTGGAGATCTTTCGCTCCGGCACCGAGGAGGTGATCAGCCGCTTTCTTTTAGAAGCAGAAAAGGGCAGCCCCCAGGCAGATGTGTTGTTGGTGGCCGATGCGCCCACCTTTGAGCTGCTGAAAGCCCGCAATTTGCTGGAGTCCTACTGCAGCCCTGAGGCCAAAGCCATCGCTGCCACCTACTACGACCCAGACTGCCACTACTTCGGCACCAAGATCTTGGCCACGGTGATCGTTTACAACACGGCCAAAGCCCAGCCCATCGATAGCTGGGCAGCCCTGGCCCAGGTTCCTGAAGGCCAACTGGTGATGCCCAGCCCTACCTATTCGGGCGCCGCCGCCTACAACTTGGGGGTTATCACCCGCACCCCCGGCTTGGGCTGGGAGTGGTACGAAGCCCTGAAAAAGAACAAGGCAGTGCTGGTGCAAGGCAATGGCGCTGTGGCTCGCAACGTCGCCAGTGGCGAACAAAGCTACGGCATGGTGGTGGACTTTCTCGCCATTCGCAGCCGCAACGAGGGATCCCCAGTGGAGGTGGTCTATCCCAAGGAGGGTGTGCCATTGATTACAGAGCCGGTGGGAATTGTAAAAGGAACGCCCAACCTGGAAGCTGCCCAGGCTTTTGTGGACTTCTTGCTGTCTCAGAAGGGGCAGGAGGTTGCTGCAGGGATGGGCTATATGCCACTGCGGCAGGATGTCACACCTCCGAAAGGGTTCCCCGCCTTGAGCGAGCTGAAGATCTTAAGCGTGCCGGCGACGGAGTTGGCCGAGAGCCGCGAGGCCGACAAGGCTCGCTTTGCCAAGTTGTTTGGGGAATAGGTTGACATCAAGCTGGCCAGACGCTGGCCAAGTCTTGCGGTGGAAGGACTTGAGCAAAGGGTTGAGGCACCCCATTATCCCCTGGCTGGTGGCTGTAGCCGCCCTTGTGACTCTGACCCACGTCTATCCCCTCTGGAGGCTGCTGCAGCGGGCCTTGGGCGGCGAAGGTGAGAACATCCGCTGGTTGCTGGAAACGCCTCGCGTCCATCTGGCGCTACGCCATAGCCTTTGGGTGTCCGCGGCCTCAGCGGCGCTGGCTCTTGGGGCCGCTCTGCTGCTGGCGGTGCTCACCACCCAGACGGATCTGCCGGGCCGCGGGATCCTACGGCTGCTCTTTTTGTCTCCTCTGGTGATTCCGCCCCAGGTTTTGGCCTTGGCCTGGATCCAGTGGGCTGGGCCGGTGGGCTATCTGCAGCAGGGGCTGCGCTGGATTTTGGGAAAGCAGGGATCCCTGTGGAGCCTCTACACACCGGCGGGGATCATCCTGTTGCTGGCTCTTTTTGTGCTGCCGATTGCCTATCTGACGCTGGTGGCGGGCCTGAGCCGGCTCTCCAAGCAGGCTCAGGAGGCGGCCCAACTGGATGGGGCAAACCTGCTGCAGGTTTGGCTCTACGTCACGCTGCCTCTGTTACGGCCCTCTGTGGCGGCAGCAGCAGCACTGGCGTTCCTGGGGGCCTGGGGCAATTTCGGGATCCCGGCCTTGCTGGGGATCCCGGGGCGCTACCTGACCTTGCCCACTCTGCTGTACCAGGAGGTGATCAACTTCAGCGGCGATGGGTTTGGGCGCAGTGCGGCGCTGGCGTTGCTCTTTGGCCTGCCGGCCCTCTTCTTCTTGAGCTGGCCCCAGCGGAGTCAGGAGGGGTTGGATCCCGGCGAGGCGCCTCCGGATCCCTATCGCCTGGGCTGGCTGGGTTGGCTGCTCAGCGGGATCCTTTTCGCCGCAGCTCTGCTGGTCGTTCTTGGGCCCTTGCTGGCCATGGCTGCGACTGCCCTGCTGCGGGCCTATGGCCTGCCCCTGACCTGGTCTAACCTAACCCTGGAGCATTTCCGCATGGTTCTTTTTGATCTGGAGCGGGCCCGCCGCGCCACGCTGCACAGTTTGGGCTTGGCGGGAGGAGCGGCACTGCTCTGCAGCGGGATAGGGACGATCTTGGGCTATGCCCTGACCCGCTTGAAGGTGCCGCTGTTGGCCCTGCTCAGCTTCATCGTGGACTTGCCCTATGCCCTGCCGGGCCTGATTTTTGCTTTGTCTCTCATCTTGGTGTGGTTGCCTCCTCCCCTGCCGGGGCTGAGCCTCTACGGCACCCTATGGCTGATCCTGATGGCCTACCTGGGGCGGTTCTCGGCCCTGGCACTGCAGCCCCTGCAAGCGGCGTGGCGCAGCTTGGATACCAGCCTTGAGGAGGCAGCCAGTATTGACGGGGCCTCCCTGCTGCAAACCTTTCGCCACATCTTGGTGCCGCTGCTGGCGCCAGCCCTGACGGCGGCAGTGTTGCTGGTATTTCTGCAATCTTTTGCCGAGCTGACCCTCTCCGCCCTCTTGGTGACCTCCCGCTCGGAGACCTTTGGGTGGCTCATCTTTGGCTTGCAACAAGGGGGCTATACCCAGCAAGCGGCGGCCCTAAGTACCTTGCTGCTGATCGCGCTCTTTGCCCTGGCCGCGGGGATCCAGGCGCTGCGGCGGCATGCCAAGCCAAGCTGAGGAGGGGATCCCTGCAAATCCTTCACGGATTGGGGCCGACTGTGGTGGTGCGGCGGATCGGTTGACCTTTCAGGGTATTGCCTTCTACTGTTTTCACCCAGCCTTGCCCTGGTACAAATCGGTACTGCACATCGGTATCAGAGCCACCGAGCAGATCCCCTTGGGCATTGAAGACGCGAGTTTCCCGCTGCCAGTGTCCTGGCCCGGTCGGTGTGCTGCTCGACTCGGTGGTGTAGGTTTGGCCGCGAGCATTGTTGAATTGGCCGCTGTGCTGCCAGCCTTGCCCCGCTTGGCCCTCGATAAGGCTCGAGCTGCTGCCTACCGTCTCGCCCTGGGCATTGTGCACCGTGGTGCTGCCCTGCCGTTGCCAACCCTCATGTGTGTGAGTAGTGGTGTGCTGATGGTTCAGGTTCCAGGTCTGACCTTGTTGGGTAGTGACTTGGCCGGAATAGTCTCCTTCCACCCCCTGACCGGGAATGAATTGCTGGGATCCCTGGCCGGAATAGGTGCCACTACCCGATCTGCCACTTGGCCCGGTGCGAGTGTAGGTGCCGGAGTGAGTGAAGGTGCGCTCACCGCTCGGGGTCAGGGATCCAGCCGTTGGCGTGGTGGCTGTGGCAGTGCGTTGACGGGGGCGAGCCTGCGCAAAGGGAGCAAGCGCCATCAGGAGGGCAGTAACCAATAACAGGCAAAAGCTTGCGGTTTTCATTTTCATTCTCATTTTTCGAGACCCCTTGAGAAATTGCCAATCATGACCCAGGCTAGGTGCTCACCTCATCTGACTCTGACTTCGGCCTGAGGGTTCACCTCCCGAGGGGATCCCAGCCAGACATAACCTGCTCTTAATGTCGGTGCTGTAATCTCAGAGGTGCCTTTAGCGAATGCGACTGCATTTTTCTATGAATACCCGTCGTACTTTCCTGGCTGTTGCGGCTGGCCTCGTGGCTGCTTCTGCTGCTGCTTTTCTGGCTGCCGACAGCTTTGCTCAGTCTCCTGCCGAAGTCAAAGTTTGGATTGCCTTTACCGATAACCGCCTGGATTGGGCCCGCGGAAAAGCGGCAGAGTTCAACAAGCAATTTCCTCAATACAAAGTTACGGTCGAAGGCTACGGCAACTACGAAGAAATTCAGCAAGCCACCGACCTGGCCATTCAACAAAATGCTGCTCCTTCGGTGGTGCAATGGTTTGAGGTGGGCACCCAACGGGCACGGGATTTTGGTTACTTCAAGTCCATTGCCGAGGCTCTGGGCAATCGCACCGAAGTGAACGGGATCCCAGTGAATTTCGACGATTTTATCGAGCCGGTGGTGAGCTACTACACCCTGGATGGCAAATTTACCTCCATGCCCTGGAACAGCTCCAGCCCCATTCTCTACTCCAACACGGCCATCTTGAAGAAGGCTGGGATCGAAAAGCCGCCGGCCACCTGGCAAGAGCTGGAGGCTGCTTGTCAAAAGATCATGGCCCTCCCCGACGCTCCCCAGGGCTGTGTGACCTGGCCCAATCACGGCTGGTTCTACGAGCAGTGGATGGCCCAGCAGAATGCCCTCTTGGCCAACAACGACAATGGCCGTGCCGCCCGTGCCACCCAGGTCTTTTTGGACTCGGAGCCGTCAATTGCCATCGCCACCTGGTGGAAAGGGATGTATGACAAAGGCTACTACATCTACAGCGGCAAGCAGCGGGATTGGGCAGCCACCGAGCAGGCCATCCAGACCGGTACCGTCGCCATGGCCATCACCAGCAGCGCCGATGCCGCCAACATCACCAACGCTGCCAAGCAAAACAACATCGAGCTGGTCACCACCCGCATGCCCTACAACGCCGACAAGGGTTGGACGGGGAACTTGATCGGGGGAGCCAGCCTCTGGCTGGTGAAGGATCTGCCCAAGGAGGTGGAAGAGGGGGCGCTGACCTTCATGCTGTGGCTCAATAACACCGAAAATGCTGCCGAGTGGCACCAAGTGACCGGCTACTTGCCCATTCGGAAAAGCTCGGTAGCCTTGCTGGAGTCGAAGGGCTGGTTCAAGGAAAACCCCAACTTCTTCACCGCCAGCGACCAAATCAACAATTCCAAGGTGACCCCTGCCACTCGGGGGGCGCTGCTGGGGGCTTTCCCCGAAATTCGCAACGTGGTAACCCAAACCATGGAAGATCTGATGCTTAAAGGCGGGGATCCGGCCCAGGCCATGGCCAAGGCCAACGAGGAGGCCAACCGCCTTCTGGCCGAGTACAACTCCCTTTACCAGTAGCCCCAGTGTCGATGGGCCAGGGGTGTTATTGAGGGATGGGGGTGGGCGGCGGCCTGCCCCTTTCCGGGCTTTGATAAGGCTCTTGTGAAGAGCACAGCCGAGGTGAGAGGCGATGTTGGGATTCATCCAAGTGCTGCTGCCCCTGTTGGCAGGGTTGCTGGGATCCCTCTGGATGGGGCTCCGTTTTCGACGCATCGAGTGGCCTGTGCCGGTGGGGGCAGTGCTGGGGGGCCTAGCAGGAGGGCTGGGATCCCTGATTTTTATGGCGCCCCTGGATTTTTGCACTTTTGAGCCGGAGCGCAAGGCCATCGACATGGCCTTTGGCGTGGGGCTGGTGCTGGCGGGCATGGCCATTCCCCTCTGGCCGCTGTTGGCGTGGACGCAGAAGGAGCAGGAGCGCCGCCTGGGGATCCCCGGCCCAGCTGTTCAGGAGAGGGGCATCTTTAAGCAGTGGTGGCTGGCGTGGCTGCTCTTGTTGCCCACCTTCACGATCTTGGTGGTGTTTCTCTACTACCCAGGGCTGGATACCTTCCGCCTTTCCACCCTGCTCACGTTTGTGGGGGCGCCGCGCAGCCGCTTCGTCTGTGTGGATAACTTTACCGCTTTGCTGACGGATTCCACCTATCTGCGCAGCCTGGGGATTACCTTTGCCATTTCGGCGGCCATCGTGGTGCTGGGGTTGAGCGGATCCCTGTCGATTGCCACGCTGGCCTATCAGCCGATTCGGGGGGCGGCGATTTATCGGGTGTTGCTGATCTGGCCCTACGCCATCTCTCCGGCGGTGGCCGGGATCATCTTCTTTATCATGTTCAACCCCTTGGGAGGGGTGGCCAACCATTTGCTGGGCCTGGTGGGGATCCCCCCTTTAAACTGGCTCAGCGATCCCAACTTGGCCCCCTGGGTGGTGATCTTTGCTAGCGTTTGGAAGCAGATGGGCTACAACATTTTGTTTTACCTTGCCGGCCTGCAAAACCTGCCCAAGGATTTGCTGGAAGCGGCTGCCATCGACGGGGCCGGGGCAGTGCGTCGCTTTTTTGCCATCACCCTACCGCTGCTTTCTCCCATCACCTTCTTTTTGGTAATTACCAACATGACCTATGCGTTTTTCGATATCTTTGGCACCATTGACTTGCTGACTGCTGGGGGCCCTTCTGGATCCACCTCGGTGTTGATCTACGAGATCTACAAAATCGGAGTGTCTTCAGGCAATTTGGGTAGGGCTGCCGCGCAATCCATCGTCCTGTTTCTCATTGTGGTGGGGCTGACGATCCTGCAATTTCGCACCACCGAGCGGAATGTAACCTACGGCGGATAACGGCAAAGTTGTGCGGCGGTAAATAAACTCGAACTCAGCACCAAGATCTCTCGTTCGTCCGCACCAACGCAGTGTTAGACAGCGGCAACTTCGGCTCATAAAATGTGCCATACTCTAATCCGAGAAATGCTGCATTTTAGAGGTGCCATGATTTTAGTTTGGGGGCTGCTGATCGTTGTCGGTGTAGTCTTTATCGTTTGGGGAGCCGAAACCTTTGCTGAACATCTTGGTGCTGCCGCTGTCCGATTACAGGTTAGTTCATTTGCTTTAGCATTACTCCTAGCTGGAGCAGAACCCGAAGAACTGGCTACGGCAGTTGCTGCATCGCTAAGAGATGCTCCGGCGATCGCCTTTGGAGATGTGGTAGGCGCGAATATTGCGATTTGTCTAGTGGCATTGGGGGTAGGTGCATGGATTGCTCCTTTGCCCTTTAGTAAACGAGTCATGCGCTATGCCTTATTTGGCTTACCGATAGGCGTGATAGCGACTGGATTTGTTTGGGATGGAGAAATTAGTCGCCTTGAAGGACTGTTCTTGATTGGGTTGTATGTTCTCTATGTCGCCGTAATCTGGTGGGTTGAGCGTAAACCGCCCGCTTTAGGCGAAACTGGGAAGTTGGAAGAAGCATCGGAGGAACTTGCTACCGAGCAAGCGAAAGGCATTCAACGCCGAGTTGGGAAAGAGCTACTCCTGGTTTTTGCTGGATTTGCTTCCATGATTGTAGGATCAATCCTACTGGTGGAAGCTGTGCGTCAAATCAGCCAAGTTGAAGCAACTCAAACCAAATTGGCACTCACGCTCGTTGGTTTTGCCACCGCTTTTGAACTGGTTATTCTGGCTTGGTCAACCGCGCGGCGAGGTGCGACTGAGGCGGCAGTTGCAGGCGTTGTGGGATCGTTTGCTTACAATGTGACGATGACGTTAGGGGCTGCTGCGATTGCCCGTCCTTTAAAGATTGTGGATGCTAGTCTGTTACATTTCCCACTCATTGCCATGTTGGGATCGCTAGCATTGGTCATTGTATTGGCATCATTCAAGGGCTTCCTTAACAAGACCGCAGGAGTTATTTTGCTGGCTGCCTACCCGCTTTTTCTTATCACCTTATTGATTGCATAGCGGCAACCTAGAACTAAGTGCATCACCGACAACCTCTCGGCTACTGCCCCAACCGACAACTCAAGCTGTCTAACGGCTGTCTCTGCTGCAACGCAATGATCCCAGTTCTCAGTGGGCAAGGGGAAAATCGGCAAGAATGGGGGTAGAGAATCTAGGGATCCTCGATGGCCCCAAAATCCAACGCCTCGACTTGCTGGCGCGACTTCGGGAAGCTGGGCATGCTGCTGGCGGCCACTCTGCTGCTTTGGCTCCTCTGGGGCTCCATAGCGGGCAGCCAAGCCCGTCTCAACTTCAACAACGCCGATCTGCAAGGTCAAGATCTATCCGGCCAAGATTGGCGGGGCAGCAGCTTTGTCAGCGCCAACCTGCAGGGCGCCGATCTGCACGGGGCCAACCTTTCGGGGGCGGCATTCACCAAGGCCAATCTGGCGGGGGCCAACCTATCCGGTGCCGATTTGAGCAATAGCCTTTTGGATCTGGCCAATTTGGCAGGAGCCGATCTCAGATGGGCCAAGCTCACGGGAGCCATTGCCGCACGGGCGGTTTGGCAAGGAGCGCAGATTGCCGGCGCCGATTTCAGCGAAGCCTATGTGGATCGGGCGGCAAAGCGGCAGTTGTGTGAGCGAGCTGAGGGATCCCACCCGATAACCGGCGTAACCACCCGTGAGAGTTTGGGCTGCCCTTGAATCAGGGCCGGCAAAGGTGAAGAAAACAGGATCCCTGAGCCCCGTCGGTCAGATTGGCCTCTAGATTGGGTGAGGTGTCGATAGTGCCCCAACCATGAGCAAGCCCAGCTTTGCGGTGATCGGCCTAGCGGTGATGGGGGAAAACCTGGCCCTCAACGTCGAGCGCAATGGCTTCCCGGTTGCCGTCTACAACCGCACCAGCTCCAAAACCGACCAGTTCATGCGGGAGCGAGCCCAAGGCAAACGGATCACCCCCGCCTACAGCCTGCCGGAATTGGTGCAACTGATGGAGCGGCCCCGCAAATTCTTGATCATGGTCAAGGCGGGTGCGCCGGTAGACGCGGTGATTGACGAGCTTAAACCCCTGCTGGATCCGGGGGATATCATCATCGACGGCGGCAACTCCCTCTACACCGACACCGATCGCCGTGCCGAAGCCCTCGCCCCCACCGGGATCCACTTTGTCGGCATGGGAGTGAGCGGCGGGGAAGAGGGAGCCCTGAACGGCCCCAGCCTCATGCCCGGCTGCAGCCCAGAGGCCTACCAACAACTGGAGCCCATCTTGGCCAAAATTGCCGCTCAAGTGCCAGACGGCCCCTGTGTCACCTACCTGGGGCCCAAAGGGGGCGGGCACTACGTGAAGATGGTACACAACGGCATCGAATACGGCGATATGCAGCTGATCGCCGAGGTCTACGACCTAATGCGCAGGGCTTTGAAGCTGTCGGCCTCGCAGATGCAGGAGATTTTTCAGGCTTGGAATGAAACAGAGCTGGAATCTTTCCTAATTGAAATTACCGCCAAGATTTTCCAAACCCTGGATCCGGAAACCGGCAAGCCGTTGGTGGATCTCATTCTGGATAAGGCTGGGCAAAAAGGCACCGGTTTGTGGACAGTCAAGGACGCTCTAGATCTGGGGGTACCAGTGCCCACCATTGAAGCGGCGGTGCAAGCTCGCATCCTCTCGTCGATGAAAGAGGAACGGGTGGCTGCCTCTGCCCAGTTGAAGGGGCCCGACGCAACTTTTGCAGGGGATCCCGACTGCTTTATCCAAGATCTGCGCGCCGCCCTCTACTGCTCCAAAATCTGCTCCTATGCGCAGGGGATGGCCCTGCTCAAAAGAGCCACTGTTGCCCACGGCTACGTCTACACCTTCAGTGAGATTCCGCGGATTTGGAAGGGGGGCTGTATCATCCGCGCCCGCTTCCTGGGCGAGATCCAGTCGGCCTACAAACGGGATCCAGAGCTGGTGAACCTGCTGTTGGATGAGGAATTCGAGCAGGCCATCCGGGAGCGGCAGGGATCCTGGCGGCGGGTGGTGTCCACGGCGGCTGCCCTGGGGATCCCGATCCCGGCCATCAGCGCTTCTTTGGCCTACTACGACAGCTACCGTACCGCCAACCTGCCCCAGAACCTCACCCAAGCCCAGCGGGACTTCTTCGGGGCCCACACCTTCGAGCGCATCGACAGGCCGGGCGTCTTTCACCATGAGTGGAGCACCTGTTCCCGTTAGCAATGCGTAGCATCAAGAGGTCTCCGGAAAAAAGTTGAACCGCGCACCTCCGTATGGAAAGGCTCCCCTTCCTGAGGAAAATCCTCGCGGAAATGGGCCCCGCGGCTTTCCTCCCGCAGCAGCGCCCCCTGAGCTACCAGACGGGCCACCAAAACCAGACTGCCTGCCTCGGCCTCTTCCCGGGTGGCCCAAGGCTTTTCCTGCAGGGGAAGTGCCTTGACAAAGGTCAGAAAAGCCCGCAGCCGTGTTCCCTCCCGCACAACGCCCAAAGCTTCCCCAACTCGATGCCTGAGAGCCGGCAGGATGTCGGGAGACGTCGCCAGAACGGGTAGCCTCTGCAGCTCTCGGGGAAAGCTCACCTCTCCCAAATCTTGCAAGGCAGCCAAGGCGGCCCGCTTGCCCATGACCAGCCCTTCCAAAAGGCTGTTGGAAGCCAAGCGATTGGCTCCGTGCAGACCCGTGGAAGCCACCTCCCCAGCAGCATAAAGGCCCGGCAGGCCGGTGAAGCCGAAAGTGTCCGTTCGGATCCCACCCATCACGTAGTGAGCCGCGGGAACAACTGGGAGCAGATCCTTCGTGGGATCCAGCCCCAAGGCGCGGGCAGAGGCAACAACGGTGGGAAAGCGCTCCTCCAGATGTTCGACGACCCGCAGATCCAGGTAGGTTCCCCCTGTCTGCTGCCGCTCCCAGAAAACGGCCCGAGCTACCACATCCCGCGGCGCCAGCTCTCCCAGCTCCGCATAGCGAGGCATAAAACGCTCCCCCAAGGCGTTGAGGAGAACAGCCCCTTCTCCTCTTACTGCCTCGCTCACCAGCGCTCCATTGGGCAAGGCCGTGGGGTGAAATTGCACAAACTCCAGATCCCTGAGAGTGGCCCCTGCCCGCCAGGCCAGCACCATTCCGTCGCCGGTGGCCCCCGGGGGAGCTGTCGAGACGGGGAAAAGGCTGCCAAATCCTCCCGTAGCCAGGAGAACTGCCCCGGCCCTCACCTCCACCGGCCCTTCAGGGCCAAGCAGCAAGGCCCCCCCTACCCTGTCCCCCGCCAGCAAAAGGCTTAGGGCTGTGTAGCCCTGCAAAGGCAGCCTGTTGAGGCGAGCCAGCAAACCTCTCAGAAGCCACAGTCCGCTCCGATCCCCCCCCAGATGGCGTACCCGCGCTTGGGAGTGGCCCCCTTCCCGGACAGGTTGGGGATGGAAAGGAAGGCCCCAGCGCAAAAGTCTCTCCAGGTGCAAGGGTGCTTCCTCCACAATGGAGCGAGCCACCTTTTCTTCCACCAGGCCGCGGCCCGCTTGCAAGGTGTCTTGGATATGGGCTTCTACGTCCGCCTCATCCACAGGAAAAGCCACCCCACCCTGCGCCCAAGGGGTAGAGCCAGAGGGAAGGGGATCCTTGCTTACCACCAGAGTTGTCGCCCCCTGGGCTTCGGCCCACAGGGCTGCGTACACCCCCGCCACCCCTGCTCCCAGGATCAACAGGTCTGTTTCTAACAAGGGCGGCGCCCCGTTCTTCCCCTCCACCTCTAGGCTCCGGCGGGCACTGCCAGCATGGCCAGGATGGAACGGCGAGCCTTCTCAGCCACCTCCTGGGGCACCTGGATCACGTAGCGCATCTCCTGCAGGGAGCGGTAAATCTTTTCCAAGGTAATCTTCTTCATGTACTCGCAGACGGCTTCTGCCTTGACAGGGATGAACGTTTTGTCTGGAGCTTCTTTCTTGAGCCGGTGAAGAATGCCCACCTCGGTGGCGACCACAAACTCGCGGCTTTCTGAAGCTTTGGCGTAGCGCACCATGCCCTCGGTGGAGAGCAGCTTGGCATCCGGTTTGAGGAAGAGACAGCTAGAGCCGCAACTGCACTCCGGGTGAATGAGGAACTCTGCTCCAGGGTGCTCTTCCACCATCGCCTTGAGGTGCTCTTCCCGGATGCCAACATGCACGTGGCACTCTCCTGGAAAGAGATCCAGCTCCCTTCCGGTTACTTGAGCAACGTGGGCTCCCAGAAACATATCCGGCACGAAGAAGATGGGGCGATCCGGGGGCAGGCTGGCCACCACTTGAACTGCGTTGGCGCTGGTTACGCAGACATCTGCCAGAGCCTTGATCTCGGCAGCGGTGTTGACGTAGGCCACCACCAGGCCCTCAGGGCAGGCTGCCTTCCACCGCAGCACATCTTGCGGGCGAATGCTATCGGCCAAGGAACAGCCCGCCTCCAGATCCGGCAGCAGCACCGTCTTTTCCGGGTTAAGGATGGCAGCCGTCTCCGCCATAAAATGCACGCCCGCAAAGACAATCACCTGAGCGCTCGTCTTTTGAGCCTCCCGAGCCAGTCCTAAGGAGTCTCCCACAAAGTCCGCCACCTCTTGAACTTCGGGGAGCTGATACGAATGCGCGAGGATAACTGCCTGCCTTTCCTGTTTGAGCCGGGCAATCTCCTGGACGATTGTGGCAGTGTTGTGTAGCAATGGGGTTTCTCCCTTCATTTTCGACTTCTTGTCGCGACAGCGTTGCGTAGCAATAACGGTTTTGTTCCTCTGGAGGCTGGACATGATCTGAGGACTTTGTCCCGCTAATGCGTTTGCAGGAGCAGCGCGCAGCAATAACGGAAAGCCCATCTCCTGGAGTTGGTCGACTCTGCTTTGGGGGGTATCTGAGCCGGCAAGAGAAGCAACCCCCAACCCAGATGCCCGGCGAAGCCTTTCGCGGCGCCCAGTTGAGCTGGAGCTGGGCTTAGGTTGTCTTCTCAAAGTAGCATCAGTCGCAACAGCGTTGCGTAGCAATAAAGCAGTGTCCAGCGAGGACTTGGCTCAGGGTCACACCACCAGCAAAGAGAGATCCAAAGCCTTGGCCGAGTGGGTGAGCGCCCCGACGCTGACGTAATTCACGCCTGCCTCGGCCACTTGCCTGGCCCGTTCTGGGGTCATGTTGCCGCTGGCCTCCAGGGGAACTCTCCCTCCCACCCGTTGGACGGCGGCCTGGGTTTCTTCCAGGGTGAAGTTGTCCAGAAGGATGAGATCGGCTCCTGCTGCCAAAGCCTCTTCCAGTTCCTGGAGATCCCGCACCTCCACCTCCACCTTGAGGTGGTGGGGAGCACCTTCCTTGGCCCGCTTGACGGCTGCCAAAACGCCTCCCGCGCCGCGGTCGCAACAGCGTTGCGTGGCAATGATGTGGTTTTCCTTGATCAAAATGCCGTCGAACAGCCCAAAGCGGTGGTTTTTGCCGCCCCCTACCCGTACAGCATACTTCTCCAGGGCGCGCAGGCCGGGAGTGGTCTTGCGGGTGTCCAGAAGCTGGGTTGAGGTTCCCCGGAGAGCCTCTACATAGGTGCGGGTGAGGGTGGCAATGCCGGACAGCCTTTGGAGAAGATTGAGCGCCAGCCTCTCCCCCGCCAGAATGCCCTTCAGGGATCCCTTGAGGTGGGCCACCTCTTGACGGACAGCCACCCTGGCCCCTTCCTCCACTCCAGGGATGAACTCCACCTGGGGATCCGCCAGCCGAAAAACCCGCTTGGCAATCTCCAGGCCGGCCAGGATCCCTGTCTCCTTGGCCAGGATTACCGCCTCACCCTCCAGTCCTGGGGGTAGGGTCAGCTCTGTGGTGAGGTCGCCGTGCCCCAGGTCTTCCCACAGCCAAGCGCAAAGGGTCTCCTCTGGTAAGTAAACTTCTTCCATTTTCGGTTTGGTTTTAGCTAGACCGCCGGGAAGCCCCGCCCTCCGTTAGTGACTAGTGACTAGTGGCTGGTCACTATCCACTCACCACTATCCAGGGTAAGGG
>NZ_JANSHM010000058.1:0-17938 GCF_047461635.1 Synechococcus sp. W55.2
TCTATCGTAACTTCCGCATTCCTCCCGACACTGACCCTACGGGTACAGTGCGGGGCTCCTGCGATTTCTAGCTGACGCGACTGGTCACTTCGTTTCTGGCCAAGTGGGCAGGTTCGAGGCATTCAAGGGAGAACTTCGAGGGAGTAAGCGGCGCTGCGGCCATAGCGGCTGGGGTCGTACATTTCTTCTGCCAAAGCAGGAGCCACCTGGAATTGGCCGGGGATCTCCGGACGGAAGAGATAGACAAACTCATGGCGACCCTGCTTGAGCTCGGTGCTGAAAAAGGCCACGCGGTCATCCCGATTCTCTTGGCGGGTCCAAAACCAGTCCCACCAGTAGTCTGGGGCCAAGCCGGTGAACTCTCGCGGATCCTGGGAGGTGATCTCGGCGCCGCTGGGCAGGGGATCCTCGACCACCACGTAGTGGCTGTCCCGCTCGGCTTCCACCGTCAACCGGGCCAGGAGGATTTCTCCGGCCCTTACTGTGTCGCCAGGGCGCAGCGGCTGCTCTCGGTAGCGGATCTCCCCGTTGGGTTGGAGCTGGGGCTGTAGGCGGAAGTAGCTGCGGCTCACCGCAAAGCCTTGGGCTTGAGAGGGCAGAGGGTTGGGGACGAAGGCTTCTCCCCTCAAGCTGTAGTAAAGGGGGCCGGGGCCGGACTTTTCCAGGCGCAGGCTGCTCAGGTTCCCCACTTCTGCGTCAGCCCAATCCAGCCCATAGCGGGGATCCCCAGCGCCGGCCTGCCAGCGACCGAGAAGGGATCCGGTTGTCCCATCCAACACCCGCACCTCGCCGGGGCTGGGAAGCTGCTGCTGCTGGGCCTGGTAGTAGGCAGATAGGCCGAGGAGAGCATCGGCGGTGGCTTTGGTGGTGCGCCAGCGGTTGTTTTGCCGCTGCTGGAGAAGGGCCTCGGCAATCTGGGCAGCCCGGTCATCCTGCAAGCGAACGGCCAATTGCAAAAGCGGGCCGGCCACCTCCATGTCGTCGTAGGTGGAGCGCTCGTGGGTTGCCAAGGAAGAGGCAGCTGGGATAAACCAGCGCCCTTGGGGATCCTGTTGCCGCCGTTGCAGGGCCTGATCCAGATCCGCCTGGGCAGTGTTCCCTTGGCCCAGTTGCAGGGCGGCCAGCCCTCGGTAGGCCAGGCCAAAGGTGGAAAGCTGGGCCGGCGGCGGCAGGTCGGCAGTTACCAAAGCGGGATCCCAGAGGGCCAGGCTGTAGGCGACAAAAGCCTGCAGATCCGGGGAGAGGGCTTGGGGCTGGGCCAGTTGAGCGGCCAGATAGTCCAAAGCCTGCCGCACCCGCCACTCTTTGAGGGCATAGCCGGCGGCTTGGGCAAGATGATATCCCTGCAGGATGTATCCGGTCAGATAGGGGTTGCTCCGGTCATGGGCCCACCAGCCCCAGCCCCCATCGTAGTTCTGGGATCCCTCCAGTCGCTGCAAGCCGGATCGAAGCACTCGAGGCAGCCGCTCCAGGGTTTGCGAGCGCAGGTTCAAGCCCAACTGCTCGCTGACTTGGGCGACGGCTAGGGCGGGCAAGAAGCGGCTCAAGGTCTGCTCGGTGCAGCCGTAGGGGAACTCCACCAGGTAATCCAACGGCCCCAGCAGGGCTGCTGCCGGGCTGGCAGCCAGTTCCAGATGTAGCTGCCGGGATCCCGGCACCCAGGTGGCGGGCCAATCCAGCGGCAACTCCAGACTGCCAGACTCCCCTTCACGCAAGCCAGACGGGGTTCCCAGTTGGCCCACTTGGGAGAAGCGATGCGCCGCCCCAAAGGGCTGGCTGGGGATCCGCAGTTGCAACGCATCCTGCAACCCATCCCCTTGCACCCAGACCCGCAGAGAGGTATCTCCGGCCCCCAGAACCTGGAGAGGCCATTCCACCCGCCCCGCTCCTTGGGCCGGCACGGTGAGGCGTTGTCGTTCCGGGCCTTGCAATTTCAAGATCCCACCGGCAGGAACAGGAACTTCCAGCCGCACCTCCACCGCTTGGGCTTGACCCGTGCGGTTTTGCACAATGGCCGCCAAGGTGAGCTGATCCCCCACCCGGAAAAAGCGGGGAGCGGCCAAGCGCACCAACAGGTCTTTGCTAACCGAGACTGTGGCAAGAGCGGATCCCACCTGGGTGTCGGCAGTGGCAGCGCGGGCGGTCAAGCGCCAGGTGGTCAGGTTGTCGGGCCAACGCACCTGTACCTGAGCCAGGCCATCGGCATTGGTGACCAGATCCGGGAACCAGGCGGCGGTATCGCGAAAGTCTTCCCGCACTTGGCCGGCCAGCTTGTCAGCACCGCCGGGATATTGCTGAGGGAAAGAGGTAGTGGTGGTAACTTGGTTGCCCTGGCGTCCGTAGAAGAAGCGGCGAATATCCGGGGTGAAGTCGGGTCGCAATAGGTAGAGGGCATTGTCCACAATCCCCAGACCCACCTCGGCGCTCACCGGCTGCCCTTGGGCGTCGCGGGTGCGGATTTGGATTTGGGCGGTCTCGCCCGGTCGATAGGTGGGTTTATCGGTTTGCAGCTCCACCTGCAAAAAGCGATCCAAGGGGGAGACCCGCAGCAGGGCCTCGCTTTGGTACAGCCGCCGCTCTGGGCCGATGGCAGTGGCAGTGACGTAGAGATTGGGACGATAGTCGCCGCGGATGGGCAGCCGCAGCGTGGCCGTATGCCCCTGGAGACGCAGCACCTGCACCTGGTGCAGCCGGGATCCCTCAATGCCCACCAGCACCGCCACATCCGGCAGCGGCGAGACTATCAGGATCTGGGCCTCCTCCCCCACCTGGTAGATCTGCCGATCCGCCACCACCTCCAGGCTGGGCAGGGATCCCCAACTTTGTAGGGGGCTGCCCGGCTCCACCACCCAGAGATAGTCCACCTCCTGCACCCGTTCGCGCCAGCGGTGCGGAGCACTTTGACGGCGGGGATCCCATGCCGTCAACCGCACCCGGTAGTCTCCCGGCTCCAGGTCGGCGGGCAGGTGGAGGTCGAGGCTGCCTTCCCCGTTGACAATCTGAAAAGGTTGCCGCAGCAGGGTATCTTGCCGTTGGTAGGTGCTGCTCTTGGGATCCCAGCGCCAGCGCTCCAGGCTCAGCTCTCCGGTGGCGCTGACGGGGCGGCCATCGTAATCGCGGGCTTGCAGCCGGTAGGTGAGGGTATTCCCCGGAGCCGGCAGATGGCGGTTCACTTCCGCAAACAGAGCAAATTCGCCAGCCGTGACCCAGGCCCGCGCCGATCCTGTTACCGTCCGGCGGCTGATATCGGTCACCTCCACCTCGATGCGCAACTGCTGCACCTCTTGGGGGCCCCAGTAGCTGTCTTCTTCCCAGTTGAGATCCTGCAGCAGGCGATCCAGGCGAAACTCCGCCCGCCCTTGGGCATCCGTCACCCCTTCCCCTTCCGCCACCAACTGGCCGTAGCCGCCGTAGTAGCCCTGCTCCTCTCCCAGGTCGTCGGCAAAATACTCTTCTGCAGCAGAACGGGGCAACAGCCCATAGCGCAGGCTCCAGTCGGGGCTGCTGTAAACTCGGTAGCGGAGCTGGGCAGCGGCCACCGGCGCGCCGAAAAGATACTCGGCCTCCACCTGCACCTTCAGGGATTCCCCCCGCACCAGCCAAGGTCGGTCGGGCACCACCGCCACCTCAAACTCCGGCTTGCGGTAGGCTTCCACCTGAAAAGAGGTGTATTCGCGGCTGGATCCCTGCGGCCCTGACACCTGCCACTCCAGGCCGTAGCTGCCCAGGGACGCTTCTTCTGGCAGTTGAAACTCCCCATGGACACTGCCAAAAGCATTGGTGGCCAGGGTTTGTTCGCTCAACACATCCCCGTTGGGGGCCGTAAGGGTCAGTTGCACTGCTTGTCCTGGGGGGGGCGGCGTGAGGCGGGTTTGCTCTCGCACCAGGGCGCGGAAATAGACGGTTTGGCCAGGACGGTAGAGGGGACGATCCGTGTAGGCGTAGATCCGGTGGGGTTGGTTCCAGCCATAGGCGTAGCTGCGGGACAAAGCCTGCAGGGTGTTGTCGGCACTGCGGCCATAGACCACCAGGGAAGAACCCTCTCTCGCCGGCAGGCCAAAGCGGGCCAGCCCCTCTGCATCGGTGGTGGCCGTCAGGGGATCCCCCCACTCCCCGAAAACTTGGATCTGGATCCCCGACAGGGGACGCAGCTCCCGCAAATGCACCGCCTGCACCACCAACTGGCTGGCATCCTGCTTCTGGATGAGGCCGAGATCGCTCACCAAAAACCAATGGTCGAAACGGGGCAAGGGTGCAGCCGCATTCAGCGGCTCCCGGCCCTCCGCCTCCACCCAGTAGGCCCCCGGCGGCAGGATCCCCAGCTCCAAGGTTTGGGCTGTCCACCCCTCTCCTGGCCGTCGCGGTACCGGCTGCTGCCAACTGCGCACAAGCTCCCGCCGCAGGGTGGGATACAGAGCCGGATCCAAGGATCCATAGCCGGCATCCGCCAAATCTCGCAAGAGAGGGGATCCCTGCAGCTCTGTCAGGGAAAAGCGATAGAGGCTGAGCTGCACCGAGCCCAGGCTGGTGGCCCGCCACTGCAGCCGCGCCGGTTCTGCGGTCGTAAACACCTGGCTGGTGCTGTAGAGATAGAGACCGGGGGGGACAAGCTGAGGGCGCAAGGTGGGGATCCGAACCGTTGCCCCCTCCCGCACCAGAACGGATCTCTGGCTGCCCACCTTTTCCAGGCCGGATCCCTGCACCGTCACCTGGTATTCCCCAACAGGCAATCGATCCAAGCGATATTCGCCATCTGAGGCCAAGCTGGCGCTGCGCGTGACCGGGCCGGCTGCAATGACCTGCACATCCCCAGGCGGAGCCTCTGCCGGCAGCTCCACCCGTCCCGCCAGGGATCCCGTCGGCTGTTCGGAAAGCAGAACCGCCAGCCCTACCCCCAAAAACACCACCAGGGCCGCTAACCATCGCCTCAGCATGGGATCCCTCTCCTCCGTTGCTCTGACTTTGCCTCTTTCGACCCAAACTATCAGGAGCCAGCAGCAGAACCTGTGTAGAATTTACCGTCCAACTTCGAAGGATCCCTTCCGGCTACTTCACCAACTCGAACACGTTGAACATGGGCAGGTACATGGCCACGATAATGCAGCCCACCATACCCCCCAGGATCACGATCATCAACGGCTCCAGCAGGCTGGTGAGGGCGCGTACCGCCTCCTCCACCTCCAGCTCGTAGAAATCCGCCGTCTTCATCAGCATCGCGTCCAGCTCCCCTGTCTCTTCCCCCACGCTGATCATCTGAATGGCCATGACTGGGAAGACCTTGGCCTTGCCCAGAGCAGGGGCAATCTGCCCTCCCTCTGAGATGGATTGGCGGGCGGCGTCAATGGCGTTGGCCACCACCTGGTTGCCGGAGGTGTCGCGCACAATTTCCAAGGAAGTCAGCACCGGCACCCCGGAGCGGGTGAGAGCGCCAAAGGTGCGGCAGAAGCGAGCCACCGCCGACTTCTGGATCAGATCCCCGAAGAGAGGGAGCTTGAGGGCCAGCGCGTCGATGGTCTCCTTGCCGGCAGGGGTGCGGTAAAAGCGCCGGAAAGCAAAATAGACGGCCCCTAGAAAGCCCACCAGCCCCAAGCTGTACTGGGGCGTGCGCAGGAACTTGCTGATGTTGATGAAAAACTGGGTAAAGCCGGGCAGCTCCCCACCCAAGTCGTTGTAGATGCTCTCAAACGTGGGCAAGATGAACAGCACCATGCCCAAGAAAATCAAGACAGCCAAGATCGTCACCACCACCGGGTAGGTCATGGCTGACTTGATCTGCTTCTGCAGGCGATCCATGTCCTCCAGCAGCTTGGCCAGGCGGTTGAGCACTTCGTCCAGCACGCCGCCCACCTCCCCCGCCTGCACCATGCTGCAGTAGAGGCCGTCGAAGGCGTCGGGATAAGGGCGGATGGAGTCGGAGAGGTTTTTCCCCGCCTCCACCTCCGCTCGGATAGCCCGCAGGTACTTTTTGAGTTTGGGGTTGCCGGTTTGCTCCTCCATGATGGTGAGAGAGCGCACCATCGACACGCCAGCGTTGATCAAGGCAGCAAATTGCCGGGAGAACACTGCCTTGTCGCGAATGTCGATGGATCCCAGCATTGAGAAATCGAAAGACGTATCCAAGGAAAAGAAGGGTTTCTCCTCCTGAATGTCTTCCTGTTTGGCAAAAATCCCGTCTCGGCGCAGCCGTGCACGAACTTCGGTCAAGCTGTTGGCCACCACCGTCAGGCGTACCGGCTGACCGGCCTTTAACCCCCGAACCTTGTAGCGCGGCATGGCTGTACCCCCGGCTAGATCGCTCTAAATAACGAAATGGCTTTAAATGTTTCGCAGGTGCAAAAGAGAAGTCAGCCCAAACCTTGGGCAGATCAACAATCTCTCAGCTAGAGCTTAGCCACAAATCAAGTCAGCGGCTAGAGATCGGCAATGAACCCTCACCCTGGGATCCCAGCACTGCCTGGTGGCAACGAGGTTTAGCGACGGGCGGCAACTGCTGGTGGCCGCTGTTGCTGGGCAGCCGCGGCTGGCGAGGGCCCGGTAACGTTGCCCAAAAGCCGTTGCAACTCCTCGGGGCGAGAGGTCTTAGACATGGCCGTATCGAAGTCGATCTTGCCCTGTAGGTAAAGGTTAGCCAGATCTTGCTCCAGCGTTTTCATGCCCTGCTTGCCCCCCGTCTGGATAGCCGAGTAGATCTGGGCAGTTTTGCCCTCCCGAATCAGGTTGGCAATGGCCGGCGTCACCACCATGATTTCCTGCACCAGCACCCGTCCAGGCTCTCCTGGCTTGGGATTGAGGCGGCGGGCCAGAGTTTGGGAGAAGACGGCCTTGAGGGAGTTGGAGAGCTGCACGCGAATCTGCTGCTGCTGCTCGGGCGGAAACACATCCACCAAGCGATCCACCGTCTGGGCGGCAGAACTGGTGTGTACCGTGGCAAAGCAGAGGTGGCCCGTCTCGGCGGCGGTAATGGCCAACTGGATGGTCTCCAGATCCCGCATCTCCCCGATCAGGATCACATCCGGATCCTCCCGCATCGCTGCCCGCAGGGCATTGGCAAAACTCTTGGTGTCTTCCCCCAGTTGCCGCTGGTGGATGATGCTGCGAATGGGGGTGTAGATATACTCAATGGGATCCTCGATGGTGAGGATGTGCTCGGCCCGTTCGCGGTTGATCATGTCGATCATGGAAGCCAGCGTAGTCGATTTGCCAGATCCCGTTGGGCCGGTTACCAGCACCAAGCCCCGCGGCAGGCGAGCTGCTTCCTTACACACATCCGGCAGGCCCAGCTTGTCGATGTTGGGGATCTCAGAAGCCAGGGCCCGCATGGCGCAAGCATAGGTGCCGCGATCGCGGTAGACGTTCACGCGGAAGCGCCCGATCCCCCGCACCCCATAGGAGCAGTCCAGTTCCCAGTTTTGCTCCAGCTGCTTGCGCTGGTTGTTGTTCAGCATGCTGAAGATCAACCGCTGCACCTCCTCTGCCGAGAGAGGCTCATGCTCTGTCGGCTCAAGGTGACCATTGATGCGGAAGTAGGGGGGCAAACCCGCCGAGATATGAATGTCGGAACCGCCCTTTTGGACGATTGCTTCCATGAGGTCTTCGATCATCAGTTGGGGCATAGGGTTGGGTTCTCCAAAGGCGAGTAGAACTGTCTATCAAAAGAGCCGCCGGCCAAAGCCATGTGAGAAAGGCAACTGTATAGGACTGTTATAGTCGGCACCCCAACATCGTCAAGTGCCAAGCCGACTTCCTAAAACTTCGGGGTCAGGCAATAGGGGCAGTCCATCCAGTCCACATGCAAGGCCGCGCCACAGTTGCGGCAGGTGCTGAGAGCCTTGGCACGGGCCTTCAGCTCGCTTTCCAGACCCTTGTCGGTGAGGGTCACCCGATCCACCTCCTCCAGCGTGGTGAGGCCCTGCTTCACCAGCATCAAACTGTAGGCCAGCAGGGTTTTCATGCCACTTTCCACCGCCGCTTCTTTGATCACCTCCGTGGGGGCCTCTTTGTTGATCAAGTCCGCAAGGCGGTCGTTCATGCGCATGAACTCGTACACCCCTACCCGACCTTTGTAGCCCACGCCCCCACACTTCTCGCAGATGGGCTTGCCGGTGGCCTTGCGCTGCTCCACTTCTTTGGGGGAGAGCTTGTTGGCTTTGTAGAAGGTGAGCTGCTCGCCATCGCCACTGAGGGTAAGGCCATAGCGGGCCAGCTCCTCCGGCGTGGGGTGGTAGGGGATCCGACATTCGGTACACACCCGGCGCATCAAGCGCTGGGCCAACACCCCCAGCAACGAGCTGGAGATCATAAATGGCTCGATCCCCATCTCCGTCAGACGGGCAATGGCGCCAGGGGCATCGTTGGTGTGCAGCGTGGTCAACACCAAGTGGCCCGTGAGGGAGGCTTCGATGGCGGTTTTAGCCGTCTCGTGGTCGCGGGTTTCCCCCACCAGGATGACATCCGGGTCTTGCCGCAAGAAGGCCCGCAGGATCATGGCAAAGTCCATGCCCTTTTCTCGGATCACCTGCACTTGGGTGATCCCCGGCAGCGAGTATTCAATGGGATCCTCGGCGGTGCTGATGTTGATGCCCGGGTCGTTCACCTCCGCCAGGGCCGAGTAGAGGGTGGTGGTTTTCCCGGATCCCGTTGGCCCAGTTACCAGGATTAGGCCAAAGGGTCGCCTGACAATCTCCTTGAAGCTTTCCAAGGTCTCTGGGTCGGTGATCAGCTTGTCCAGCCCCAGTTGGGTGGCGGAGTTGTCCAGGATCCGCAGCACGATCTTCTCCCCATAGCGGGAGGGCAGGGTGCTGACCCGGAAGTCCACCTTGCGCCCCTTGAAGACCCGCCGAATCCGCCCATCCTGGGGCATGCGCCGCTCGGCAATGTTCAAATTGGACATGATTTTGAAGCGAGCGGTGAGGGCAGGGACGATCTTCTTGGGAAAGTTTTCAAAAGCCTGCCGCAACACCCCATCTTTGCGGAAGCGGATGCGCAGGTATTCTTCTTGTGGCTCGATGTGGATGTCGGACGCCCCATCCTGCAGGGCCTTGACCAGGATCTGGTTGGACAGTTTAATAATCGGGGCATCATCTGCCGATTTGACCTGCTGCTCCAGGGATCCCTCGCTGGCCTCATCGGCAGCCACATCCTCAATAGCATCCAGATTGATTTCGGCAATGTTGACCACCACCTCTTCTTCCTGTTGGGCAGCAGCCGCGTCGTTGATCCCCTTGATGGCCAGCAGCTCCGCCTGCGCATCCATGTAGCGGTTGATCAGGGTCTCGAAATCCCGCTGGGTGAAGACCCGCCGCTGCAGCTTCAGCCCCTGGATGCGGAAGCGCCGTTGAATGTCGTCCAGTGCCTGCAGGTTGTCTGGCTTGACCATCGCCACCGTCACCTGATTGTCTCGACGGCGAATGGGCAAGAACTTGTAGCGGTTGCAGATGTCGAGGGGCAAGATCGAGTCGATCAGCCCAATCATCTCGGAGATCTCCACCGGCTCCAGGTCGACATCCAGGGAGGGGATCCCGTAGATGATTTTCAGTTCAAAGAGCTGCTGCCGTTTGTAAGCCCGCTCCAGGTCAGGGGTGATCTCTTTGCCCACGATATCCTTGACCACCAGAGCCAGGGCCTTGCTGTTGCCCTCTCGATCCGCTTTGAGGGCGTTTTGGATGTCCTGGATCTGCTTATCGTCGGCAAAGCCCAGCTCCTTTAACTTGCGGCCAAAGGGGGTAATGCTGACGTTGGCGATGGCCAGAGCTTTGCTGGCAGCGCCGGCGCGGCGCGAGGTAAAGGGAGGGGAAGGAAGATCGCTCATGCTGGCGGGTCACCCACAATGCCTCTATTTCACTGCACTTGGCTGCTAAGGGTCAACGGTAAAGATACATAAGTCTGGACTTCCCAGAGGCCGCCAACCCTGGGCTTACTATGCCCCAACTCGGCTCAAATCTCGCATTCCTATCCACCTCACCCCCTAAGTCTCGCAGACCAGCGCTTGCGACCGCTGGGTCAAGTAAAGATTTTCGCCGTAATCGACAGGGCAGTCGATGAGGGTGGGCACCGGCTGCTCGAGGGCCTGCTTCAGGATGGGGATCAGGTCGGCAGCCTTTTCGACGCGGTAGCCCTTGAGGCCCATGCTCTCCGCCAGCTTGACGAAGTCTGGATTGCCGAACTTGACGAAAGCAGCCTCGTTGTATTGATTGTGTTGCTTCCACTCGATCAGCCCATAGCCGCCATCGTTGAAGATGAGAGTTACAAAGGGAGTGCCCACCCTGAGGGCAGTTTCCAGCTCTTGGCAGTTCATCATGAACCCTCCATCTCCGGTTACGGCCACGATGCGCCGGTCGGGATGCACCAATTTGGCGGCCAAGGCCCCCGGAATGGCGATGCCCATGGCGGCAAAGCCGTTGGAGATGAGACAGGTGTTGGGTTTGTCACAGTGGTAGAGGCGGGCCATCCACATCTTGTGGGCGCCGACATCGGAGATGACGATGTCTTCCGGTTGCAGGACTTGGCGCAGGTCGTAGATCAGCTTTTGGGGCTTGATCGGGTAGCTCTGATCTTGGGCATAGCAGGTGTACTCGCGGACGATGTTCTGCCGCAGGCTGATGCCATAGGGATCCGGCTTGCCCGTGCGATCGCAGCGGCGCAGGATCTCCATCAGGGAGTCGGAAATGTCTCCCACCACCTCCACTTGCGGGATGTAGCTGCTGTCGATTTCTGCGGGCAGGGCAGCGATGTGAACGATGGGGATGGTGCCGTCGGGGTTCCATTTCTTGGGAGAGTACTCGATGAGGTCGTAGCCGACGGCGATCAACAGATCGGTTCGGTCGAAACCACAACTGACCAGATCCCGCTGTTGCAGGCCAACGGCCCACAGGGACAGGGGATGGGTGTAGGGGATCACCCCTTTGCCCATGAAGGTATTGGCGACGGGAATATTCAGGCGGGTGGCAAATTCGGTGAGGGCGCTGCTGGCTTGGGCGCGAATGGCCCCATTGCCGGCCAAAATCAAGGGGTTGCGGGCGCGGGAGATCAGGGACGCCGCTTCGTTCAGGCTTTGATAGGAGGCGTAGGTTTTGTCCAGGCGATCTCTCCTCAAGGGAGTGCCGCTGGCTTCCATGGCGGCGATGTTTTCCGGCAAGTCGATGTGGACGGCCCCGGGCTTCTCGGTTTGGGCCAATTTGAAAGCCTTGCGCACGATCTCCGGGGTGATGCTGGGGCGCACGATCTGGGCATTCCACTTGGTGACGGGGGCAAACATGGCCACCAAATCCAGGTATTGATGGGATTCGATGTGCATGCGGTCGGTGCCGACTTGGCCGGTGATGGCCACTAGGGGTGCTCCATCCAGGTTGGCATCGGCAACTCCGGTCATCAGGTTGGTGGCGCCCGGCCCCAAGGTGGAGAGACACACCCCCGCTCTGCCCGTCAGCCGGCCATAGACATCGGCCATGAAGGCGGCCCCCTGTTCGTGGCGGGTGGTGATAAAGCGAATTGAGGAGCGGCGCAGGGCTTGCAGGACTTCCAGGTTTTCTTCGCCGGGAACGCCGAAGATGTACTGCACCCCCTCATTTTCCAGGCAGCGAACCAGCAGTTCGGCGGTATTCATGGTGGCAAGGGTATGGAGAACGGTGGATCTGGATCCCACCATAGACGGCGGACGGGGCAAGGGATAACTTGTTTTCTGGGCTTGGGGACGGGGGCAGGCTGGGCTGGGAACCAAGCTAAGCTCAAAGGGGCGGCCCAGGCCCAATTGCCCCTCCAAGCTTCCTCTTCTGGAGATGCCCATGCGGCTCTACGTCGAACCCTTCACCGTTCACAAGCGCTACGCCTTGACCATCAGCCGGGGTACCCACAGCGAGACAACCCTGGCTTGGGTGCGGATTGAGGAGGAGGGAATTGAAGGGTGGGGGGAGGCCTGCCCCTTTTCGGTGAGCGACGACTACCACCAGTCTCTGGACGACATCCTGATGGGCTTGGACGTGGCCAAAGGGATCCTGCGCCGCCACTCCCCCTGGGAGCGACAGCCAATTGAGGCGGAACTGCTGCAGGCCGGGATCCCTTCGGCAGCGCGGGCAGCGGTGGATATGGCCCTGCACGATTGGATGGGCAAACGGCTGGGGAGGCCCCTGTGGCAGTTGTGGGGGCTGGATCGCTCCCGCATTCCGCCCACGACGATGACGATCGGCATCTCCACCCCGCAGGCGGCCCGCCAGCGCGCCTTGGCCTGGATGGAACAGACCCAAGCGCGGGCCTTTAAGATCAAGCTGGGCAGCGACTCGGGGCTGATGGCGGATCAGAACATGCTGATTGCTGTACAAGAGGTGATCCCGCTGGGATCCCTGATTACAGTGGATGCCAACGGCGCTTGGACGGTGGAACAAACCCTGAGCATGAGCAACTGGCTGGCGGGGCAAGGGGTGAGCTACCTGGAGCAGCCTTTGGAGAGGGGGCAGGAAGCAAAGCTGATCACCCTCTGGCACGAGTCGAAGCTGCCCATTTTTGTGGATGAGAGCTGTATGGACAGCCGCGATATCCCCCCTCTGGTGGATCGCGTCCACGGGATCAACATTAAGCTGATGAAGTGCGGGGGCCTCAGCGAAGCTTGGCGCATGATCCACACCGCCAAAGCCCACGGCCTACAGGTGATGTTGGGCTGCTACAGCAACACAGCTCTGGGGAATACGGCGGCGGCCCACTTGGCTCCCCTGGTGGATTACCTGGACTTGGATAGCCACCTCAACCTCACCGACGATCCCTTTGCCGGGGCCATCCTGCAGGACGGCTGCCTGCTCCCCACCGACCGACCGGGTTTGGGGGTAGAGCTGAGGGAGGAATGATGGGAAGGCCGGAATCCCTGTCCAGCGAAAGTCGCGTGGCCATCCTGCTCCACGGGGGGTTGCTGGGGGAGCATGGGAAAACGGGGCTGGGGCTGCTGCGCTACGGCTCCTTCCCGGTGGTGGCGGTGATCGACCGGGAGCAGGCGGGGGGATCCCTGGCCCATCTGACCGGAATAGCCAAAGACATCCCCATCGTGGCCTCGGTGGAGGAGGCGCTGGCCCACCGGCCTGAAGTTCTGGTGATTGGGATTGCCCCTTCAGGGGGGCAGTTGCCGCCAGCCTGGCGGGAGGAGTTGGGCCTGGCCCTGCGAGCTGGCCTATCTCTGGTGAATGGGCTGCACACGCCTTTGGCCGAGGATCCCCAGTTTCGGCAGTGGTTGCAGCCGGGGGCCTGGATCTGGGATATTCGCCGCGAGCCCCCCAACCTGTCGGTGGGGAAAGCCCTGGCCCGCACCTTGCCCTGTAAACGGGTGTTGACGGTGGGCACCGACATGAGCGTGGGCAAAATGTCCACCAGCTTGGAGCTGCACCGGGCCAGCCTGAGACGGGGCCTGCGCTCCCGCTTTTTGGCCACCGGGCAAACCGGGATCCTGATCGGCGGCGAGGGGATCCCTTTGGATGCGGTGCGAGTGGACTATGCCAGTGGGGCGGTGGAGCAACTGATCTTACGCTATGGCTCTGACCACGACATTCTGCATCTGGAAGGTCAGGGATCCCTGCTCAACCCCGCCTCTACGGCCACCTTGCCCCTGTTGCGCGGATCCCAGCCCACCCACCTTATCCTGGTACACCGCGCCGGCCAGACCCACATCAAGGGGATAGACTACGTGCCCATCCCGCCCTTACCCAAGGTGATTGAGCTGTATGAACAGGTGGCGGCAGCTGCCGGGGCTTTTGCCCCCGCGCCCGTGGTGGGGATTGCCCTCAATACCTTCGGCTGGGAGGAAGAAGCGGCCCTGGAGCAGATCCGCCGGGTGGAAGCCGAGACCGGACGGCCCTGTACAGATGTGGTGCGCTTTGGGGCGGATCCCTTGTTGGAGGCAATTCTGGCGGCAGGATAACTCAGTTTGCAGACAGCGGATCCACTCCCATTGTCCATCTGGGAAAAACTCATCATCTTCAACAGGTGAGCGATTCAGATGGTTCCCGGTGCCGTTGTCTTCTCTGAGATGCGATCTCCTCAGCCAGGTATTCTCGATCCAAGTCGCTCCCATTGGCCGGGGGCCAGGAACTGGGCTTGCTCCGTGTTCAGAGAAGAGGCCTTCAATCTTCGGAAAGTAAGCCGATGGGTACACCTGCACAGCCAAGATGGGATCCTAGATTCACAGTCTTCCCCAGAACTCCAGATGACAACTCCCCCCGAAAAGCCTGATCCCAAAATGAAATCGGGATCCCTGCGATCCGGGCTGAGCATTGCCCTGTTCCTGTTTTTGCTGGTGTTGGCTTCCTACTTGAGTCTTAACTTTCTGCTGGCCTTGGTGGACAAGCTCAGCTAACTGCTTACTTTGTAAACTGAGCAAACTGATCCCTCAGCATCACCCAGGTGCTGCCGGCCCAGATTTGCCGATAGCCCTTTGTCGCCGACGGCAGGAAAGATACACTGGATTTACAGGACTTAACACCTTCTCTCAGTTGCCCCCTTGCCACCATGAGCCCCCTCTTTTGGTTGAGGCTGCCCTCTTTCTCCTGGCCTTCGCCGGGATCCCTTAAGCTTTATTCCAGATCCTACTCTGGATCTCAACCAGGGCCGACCCTAGCCCGCCGGGATCCTTCCTGGAAGCGTTGGCTGCGCTATCTTTATCTGCGCCTGTTGCGGCTGCAATCGTCGCCAAAAGAAATTGCCCGTGGCTTGGCGGTAGGGGTTTTTGCCGGCTGTTTCCCCATCTTCGGCTTTCAAACGTTGGCCGCTCTGGTGTTGGCTGTTCCGTTTCGGGGCAACAAGCTGGCGGCGGCGGCAGGGACCTGGGTGAGTAACCCCTTCACCTATGTTCCCATCTATGCATTCAACTACCAGGTGGGAGAATGGCTACTGGGATCCCGAACTGTCCTTCCCACCACAGAGCTGGTGGCGGCCACCTGGCAAAACTGGATGCAGTGGGGCTTGGAGATGTCGGGCACGCTGTTTGTTGGCTGTGCGTTTGTCGGTTTTTGGGGATCCCTTGTCAGCTATTTTCTGGGGCTGTGGTTGGTGCAGCGGATTCGTCGGCGGCAGAGAATGGCCGGCAGGGGTCTGTGAATGGGCGCAAGGCGATTCAGAATCCCAACTGAGAACCCAATCCTGGACAGTCTGCAGGTGCAGAGATCCATCCGTTTTCACAGAGCTTTTCACAGATAAGGTCTCATGATGGAAGACATGCGAGCGTTGTTGACAGACCTCAGCCGTCGCTCCCAGCGATGGGGGGAGCAGTTGGGATCCGCTTTGCAGACGGGTATGAACCAGCTCACGCAAGCCCCTCAGCCCATTGTGTTGCTCTCTTCGCGGGAACTGGAGAAAATGCGGCGGGCTTGTCGCCTGGCGGCAGATCTGCTCAAGCACTTGGAGCCGATGGTGCGACCAGGGGTCACCACCCAAGAGCTTAACGACGAGGCCGAGCGATGGACGCGGGCGCATGGGGCCAAAAGTGCCCCTTTGGGCTACCATGGCTTTCCCAAGTCCATCTGCACCAGCGTCAACCACGTGGTCTGCCACGGCATTCCCAGCCCCAAGCAGATCCTGCGAGAAGGCGACATCATCAACATCGATGTCACCCCGGTTTTGGATGGCTACCATGGCGATACCTCCAAAACCTTCTTTGTCGGACAGCCTTCTGAGCGGGCGCGGCGCTTGGTGGAGGTGACCGAAGAATGTCTGCGGCGGGGCATTGCTGCCGTCAAGCCGGGGGGGAGAGTCGGCGACATTGGCGCTGCCATCCAAGAATATGCCGAGGCCCAGGGCTACAGCGTGGTGCGCGATTTTGTCGGGCATGGGGTGGGACGGCAATTCCACACGGCCCCCCAGATCCCCCACTACGGCGAACGGGGAAAAGGGGAGAAACTCCGCCCCGGCATGGTGTTCACCATCGAGCCGATGATCAACGAGGGCACCTGGGAGGTGAAGGTGCTCTCCGACGGGTGGACGGCGGTCACTTTGGATGGCAAGCTCTCGGCCCAATTTGAACATACGGTCGCCGTTACCGAAACCGGTGTAGAGATCTTGACCCTGCCTTCCCAAAGCCCCTGAGCCGATCATGAACAGCGCCCCCGCTCTCCGCCTGCGCCTCTCCTCCGAGAACCTGCTGCTGCTGCTGGCGGCGGCAGTGGGGTTGGGCACGGGGCTATCGGTGGTTGGATTTCGCTACTTGATTGGCTGGTGGCGCTATCTGCTGCAGGACACCCTCGTGGATGGCATCGGCAGGGCTGCAGAACACTATGGCCTGTGGCTGCTGGGATCCTGGCCGCTGGCTCTGGCGCCGGTGCTGGGGGGCCTGCTGATCGGCGCTTTGGGGGCAGTTGTGCCCTTTCCCAACTTGAGCCTCTCCGGCTTGGTGAGTCCTGCTCGTCCTTTGGCACTTCAGCCCTGGTGGATCCCGCTCAAGCTCTTGGCGGCTGCCATCTCGTTGGGCGCGGGAGCTTCCCTTGGCCCTGAGGCCCCCAGTGTGGAAAGTGGCGCTTTGCTGGGATCCCTGCTGGGGCAAAACCTACGCCTCTCGCGGGAGCGGGTGCAACTGTTGATGGCTGCCGGAGCAGCGGCTGGCCTGGCGGCAGGGTTTAACGCGCCCATTGCCGGGGTGTTTTTGGCGCTGGAGCTGGCTTTGGCCCGCACCTTCACCACTTCTGCTGTCAGTGTGGTGGTGTTGGCGGCGGTGGTCTCCGCCTTGATCGCCCAGGTGGGGTTGGGGGCACAACCCGCTTTTCTTTTGCCCACCATCACCCAGCCGGCTTTTGTCTTGCCGGACTACGAGCTCCACAGCTTGCTGGAGGTGCCTCTGTATCTCGGCTTGGGCTTTTTGGCCAGCCTGGTTTCTATGGCCTTCAGCTACACCCTGGAGTGGGGCAAGCACCTGTTCAACAGTGGCCCCCTGGCGGCCTGGCCAGCTTGGAGCAAGCCCATTTTGGGGGGCGGGATCCTGGGCTGCGCAGGTTTGGGGATCCCATTGGCGTTGGGGGTGGGCTATGAAACCATTGAGTCGATTCTGCAGGCCGTTCCCTTTTCTCTTGGCCATCTGGGCCTGCTCCTATTGGGCAAGCTGTTGCTGAGCGCTTTGAGCCTGGGCAGCGGCTTTGTGGGGGGAACCTTTGCCCCGGCTTTGTTCATGGGGGCAGTGCTGGGGGCAGGCTACGGTCAGGTGCTATCTCAAGCTTTGCCCTTGATTGCCTTGTCTCCCCCTGCTGCCTACGCCATGGTGGGCATGGCGGCGGTGTTGGCGGCCAGCGTGCGGGCTCCGCTAACGGCCATCTTGCTGCTGTTTGAGATGACGCGGGACTATCACATTGCGCTGCCGGTGATGGCGGCAGTGGGTTTGAGCATCTGGCTGACGGAGCAGTTGCATTCGCCGGCCATCTACCCTTCCGCCCGTCGCTATCGCCACGCAACGCTTGACGGAGTCCTTGGGCAGGAGCCTAGAGAGCTGACGGTGCAAGAGGTGATGGTGCCCCCATCTCTTTTGCTTCGGCAAGACACACCGCTGCGAGAAGCTCTGGAGAGTTTGCTGCAGCAAAAGTGCCATAGCGCGTTGGTGGTGGACGGACAAGAGCGGCTGCGGGGCATTCTCACCCTGGAAGATCTGGAGCGGGCCTTGGCCCATAAGGAGGCGGCGGAGTTGGCGGAGCTAACCGTACAGGAGGTCAGCCAATCTCCGGTTCTCACCACCTTCCCCGATGAGGCGGTAGCGGTGGCAGCTGAGCCGATGTACGAATACGATTTGCGCCAATTGCCAGTGGTCTCGCGGGAAGACCCGGAGCAGATCGTCGGCCTGTTGGATCGAGAGCGGGTGCTACTCTCCCAAGAGATTCAGTCGGTGCGGCAAGCCCTGGAGCCGGAAGTTCACCCAGCAGAGAGCATGACTCTAGTCAATAATAAGCTCAACTATACTGAAAATAATGTATAATATGTTCAGTACGGATTA
>NZ_JANSHM010000059.1:0-17807 GCF_047461635.1 Synechococcus sp. W55.2
TTTTAAAGGGCGTCGGCTACGGTCGGCGCTATCCTTCCCCGCCCTGAAGGACGGGGCTTGCCGCGCCTTTTGGTCAAGTTTCTGAAGCCTACACCAGCAAGACCTATAGTTGGAGTGCCGAGAAGGCTCAGAGGGCATTCGTATGCACCGAGACCTGAATGGCGCATGGGGGATTTTCCTGCATGCTTAGGTAGAACTGCCCTGTTCCGGCAATCTGCATTGGTGAAAGATGCTAGCTTTTTTAGCATCCAGTAGCCCAAAAAGTGCGGACTATGGTCAAGCGTGTGCGGTTGGATCCCATTGCCCAAGTGTCTGAAATCGCCACCAACAGCAATTTGCTCTCGGTGCTGCTGCAAGAAGAGCTGAATGTGTTGAAAGAGTGCGGTGGGCGCGGCCTCTGCGCCACCTGTCATGTGTACGTTAAGGAGGGGATGGAGTCTTTATCCCCGATGAGCAAGCGGGAGCAGCGCACCCTGGAGGTGATCACCACCTGCAAGCCTAACTCTCGCTTGGCCTGCCAAGCGCGGGTGCTGGGGGAAGGGGTGGTGGTGGAATTGCCTGCCGGGATGTACATCCATGCTTTTCAGGATATCGAGGCGTTGATCGGTCGGCGAGCGGAGCAGCCACTTTTGCACCCTGTAACCGGCGCGGTTTTGGTGCAGGAGGGCAAGCTGATCACCCGCTCGGTGCTGGAATCGGTGAGAGGGCTGGATCTGGATATCCAAGAAGCACTGGCTCGGAGCAGCCAGGAGTTTTGAGATTTTGATCCCATCTTTTGAGCCAGTTTGGGCCCCTTTTTGAGGCCACTTGGCCACCCCGTATATAAACAAAGCATTCTCAGGTGAGTATTCCTATGCCCCCTGTGTTTCTTGGGATCGATCTGGGCACTTCTGGGATGCGGGTGGTGGCCCTCTCAGAGCAGGGGGAGGTGGTGGCCAAAAGCGAGCGCCAGTGGGATCCCCCAGAGACCAATCCGGGCCGCTGGTTGCGAACCCTGAAAGCCCTTTTGGGACAACTGACCGCGCAACTGGGGGAGCAGTATTCCATTGCAGCTCTGAGTGCTTGCAGCACTTCCGGCACCATTCTGCCGGTGGATGGTCGAGGCATGCCGTTGGAACAGGCGTGGCTGTATTCTGACCCACGGGGCCAGGCTCAGGCCAAGCAATTGGGGATCCCTGCCAGTTGGGGTCTCAGCCGTTGGCTGTGGTGGGCGGAAGCCTACCCTGATCAGTATCGAGACAGCTACTTGGCCCATCCGGCGGACTTTTTGCTGAGCCAACTGGGGGGGCGCAGGCAGGTGACCGATCACACCCATGCCCTCAAGAGCGGTTTCGACCTGGAGGCCTACACCTGGCCTCAGGAGTGGTTGGCGCGGCAGGGCCTAAACCCCAAGCATTTCCCCGAGGTGGTACCGCCGGGAACGGTTTTAGGAACGGTGCGAGCAGACTGGGGGTTGGGGCCGGAAGTGCTGATCGCGGCAGGGATCACCGATGGCTGTGCCGGGCAACTGGCGGCAGGGGCTATTCGCTTGGGGCAGGTTTCCACCAGCTTGGGCACAACCCTTATTTTTAAGGCCAACAGTCCGGATCCCATACAAACCCCAAGCATCTATTCCCATTTGCACCCGGACAGTGCTCCGCACCGCTGTCGCGAACGAATGGTTTGGTGGCCGGGGGCCGCCTCTTTTTGTGGAGGCGGAGTTTTGCCTCATTACTTCCCCGACGGCAACCTGCAAATGCTGGATCAGCAAGCTCAGGCTTATCTGCCCACCGGGCTGGTCAGCTATCCCCTTTGTCAGCCGGGAGAGCGTTTTCCCATTGTCGATCCCCGGTTCGCCGGGTTCTTGCCAGAGGCAGAAGAGGGATCCCCCCGTTTTTACGCTGCTTTGTTGGAGGGGGTAGCCATGGTCGAGCGGCTGGGGCTGGAAACGTTGGCGGCTCAAGGGATCCCAGTGCCAGAGCAGAGCCCGATTTTCACCACCGGTGGAGGCAGCAAAAGCCCTCTCTGGTTGCGCCTACGCGCCAGCATCCTTGCTCGTCCCTTGGCTGTGGTGAAACACCCGGAGCCGGCTGTGGGGGCAGCCATCTTGGCCGCTTCTGCCTATTGGTGCTGCTCTGTCCAACAGGCTGCCGATCGATTGGTACAGGTAGAACGCTATGTTCAACCGGATCCAGAGTGGGTGAAGTCTTACGCAGAGATCTACTCGGTCTTTCACAGCCGCCTGAGCAACCTGCTTTGACATGTTCCCTGCTCTACTGGCTTGCTTCCCCGTAGCGGTAGGGTGAGGATTCTTGTTACTGGTTCCACAACAGCCCTTGCCGCAAAGGATCCCGTCCCGCTTTCGCCAGTAGGTTTCCCCTCTAAAACAGCGATGATGGTTTCCCAGTTGTTCAGGCTACAGACTTATGACTATGTAAGTATTAAGCGGTCACGGGATACAGCTGCCTACCTACGTTTTTTGAGCTTCGTGAATGCTCAGCCGTGGAAACGAGATTCTTTTTAAACGGAAATGAAATATTTTCGTTGCATTGCTTCCTAACTTTCCTTCTCTCCTAACTAAAGAGAAGCTAGGGGTGAGGGTCGGCAGCGAGGTGTCTCAATCTTGTTTGAAGCGACTGTAAAAGCATTCTGACATCGAAAAGCAGGGATCCCCGCTTGGGGATCCCCGATTGGTATGGCCGGAGCCGCAAGCCAAGCTAGGGCTGCCGCTGGAAGCTCTTGACTTCTAAAACCGGCCCTACCTGAGCCACCGTCACCATGTCTTCTCTGATCTGTCCCTGGATGGTGACCTCTAGTCCCTCTTGCAAGAGCTCTTTGGGGGCACGGAAAAGGGCATAGTGCTCGCCGGAAGGCAGCGTCAGCACCCACACTCCCCCTTCGATATCCAGGAACTGGATGGTACCGCTGTACTCTTGCATCACTGCCTCAGCGCCAGCCCAGTTGCCGTGGATTGAGATTCCGTAGCCGCTTGCGCTCCCAAGTAGGCCAGGCCCAGGCAGAGCAAGCCATTGAAGAGCAAGAAGGAGCGACCCAACCAAGCAGAGGATCCAAGCCATAGCACCCCCTCATAAAACAGGGATCCGGACAAGAGCAGATGCGAGGCCATGCCAATGCACAAGCCAATCACCGCCCAGCGCCAGCGCCGATGGCCCAGGAGCAGCAACATCAACAGGCCTGGGATCAACACGCTGGCAAATAGGGGGTTCAAGGCATTGGTCTGGGCAAAGGCGGTGCCCAACTCCGGCAGGGAGCTACCCGCCAATTGGAAGGGCCAACGGGGGCCACCGACAATCGCCAACCCCTGCAAGGGGAAAAGACCGGCACTGCCCAAAAGCATCCCAGCCAGCAAAGGCACCGTCTGCAGCAGCCGCTTGGGAGCCAGCCACCAGCGGATCAGCACCAGGATAATGTAGCCGCCCACCACCATCAGCAGCTTCGGCACCAGAGCAATCGGGCCACCATCGAACCAGAAGCGTGGGTTGAGGTAGCCATTGTTGTTCAGGTACTGCAGGAAGTCCTTCAACCAGAGCACCAAGGGGTTTTCCTCCTGTTGCCCTGTGGCCCTGGCCAGCGCCTTGGCTGCATCCAAACGACCAGCCCCGTAGAAGTTCTGTTTGTCGCCGGGCACTGGGGTAGCCGACATTTTCAGCACTTCCTCCACCTTGTCCGGGTCTTTGATGCCCTGAGCCTGGATCAGAGCTGCCACACCGGCTACGTGGGGAGTGGCCATGCTGGTGCCTTGGAAGTAGGCAAAGACCGGCTCGTTGGGGTTACGACGGTTGATGGTTTGCTGCAGGATGCCGTATTCGGGGTGATCAGGCGTCTTGGCTCCGCCGGGAGCAGAGATGTCCACCCCCACCCCATAGTTGGAGTAGGGGGCTTTCTCCCCGTTGGGCCCCGTGGCCGAGACAGCGATCACATGCGGGTAACGGGCCGGGTAGCTCACCTGGTTGGAGTTTTCGTTGCCAGCGGCTGCGATCACCGTCACCCCCTTACTGTGGGCATAGGCCACCGCCTCCTCCATCAGTTGGGCAGAAGCGCGGCTACCCAGGCTGAGGTTGATGATCGTAGCCCCGTGGTCGGCAGCATAGCGGATCCCTTCCACCACATCCGACAGGGATCCGAAGCCGTTGGCATCCAACACCCGCACCGGCATGATCTTGGCCTTGAAGGCGATGCCGGCTACACCCAAGAAATTGTTGGTGGACTGGGCAATGGTTCCCGCCACATGGGTGCCGTGGCCGTTGAGGTCTTCCGGCTCCTCATCGTCGTCCACAAAGTCATAGCCCTTCACAAATTGGGTTTGGGCCAGGTCGGGAACTCGGGTTACTCCTGTGTCCACCACGGCTACCGTCACCCCTTCCCCTTGGGAGATGTCCCAGGCTTCTGGCATGTGGATGGCCCTGAGATTCCATTGCTGGGGATAGAGGCGGTCATTGGGCACGAAAGCCGCCTGGAATTGATAGTTGGGGTGAGCATACTCGATCAAAGCTTCGTCGGTGAGCCGCTTAACCAGCCGCCGCGTGGATCCCAGGTGGTCGGCATCCACGTCAAACAGATAGATCGCTTCCTGGCGGGCAAAAGCGCTGTTACTGCTGGGGCGGAGCGTCAAATGATACTCTTTAGCGATAGCGGCAATCTGACTGGGGGTGGCTGTGTTCACAAAGTTGACCACGATGCTGTCGTAGGGGGTAGATCCCTTGCCGCAAGCCGTCAACAGCAAGGCCATCAAGCCGGCGCAGCAAAGACCCAACCAGCGTCTGAATTTCATAATTCACGCCCTCGGGATCCAAAAAATGTTGCAACCAGTATGCCCTCTGGATTGACAATTGACGAGATGAGAGCCGGCATGGGGGCAAAATTGCCAGAAGGTGCAATCTTCGCCGCGCAAGAAGGGATCCCAGCCCTGCCGAGAAAGTGCTATGACAAGATGAGCGTAAACTGCCGCTTGGAGGGGGGAATCAGGATCGATGGATAGAGTCTTGCAGCTCATGATCCAGGGTTGGTATTACTCCATCCCCCTGTTGACCTTCTCGGTCTTCTCAGTGGCCTGTTGCATTGAGCGGGTGCTGTTTTGGTGGAAGATCACCCATCGGCAGGAGGAGGTGGTGCAGCAAGCCCTGAGCCAGTACCGCCGCAACCCACGCGCTGCCCAGTATTTGCTGGAGCAAAATGCCGATCTGCCGATTGCCCGCATCTTTTTGGCCGGGTTGGAGCTGAACGAGGCCAGCCCGGAAGATTTTAAGCTGGCTCTGGAAACGGCCCTGGCGGCAGAAGTGCCTCTGCTGAAGCGCTTCAACACTGTCTTCGACACCGTAATCACCGTTGCCCCCTTCTTGGGCTTGTTGGGCACCGTCACCGGCATCATCCAGATCCTCAGCTCCATTCAACTGGGGGATATCGGCGGCACCGATACCCAGGGGGTAGGTCAGGGGATCGCCGAAGCCTTGTACTCGACGGCCTTTGGACTGATTGTGGCTATTCCCACCCTGTTGATTTCCAACGTCTTTCGCTCTTTGTACCTGCGGCAACTCTCTAAGATCCAAGAGTACGGCGGCATGCTGGAGCTGCTGCATCGGCAGCGGCAAGAGATGCAGGCCCAACAGCTTTCCCAGTATTCCTACACCCAATCTAGCCCCAGTGGCAGCTCCACCCTTCCCCCCTACTCCTCGCTTGAGCCCTCCTAACCTATGCGCATCCCCGAAGAGAACTTCCGAGCTGGCGAGATCAACATCGTGCCCCTGATCGATGTCATCTTCTCGATCCTGGTGTTTTTCGTGATTGCCAGCCTGGTGCTCACCCGCTCCGAGGCTCTGGATGTCAACCTGCCGGATGCCACTACAGCTGAAGTTCGTCTGCAGCCGGATGTAACGGTGAGCCTGACGGCGGAAGGACAGATTGCTGTCAATCAGGAGAAAATTGCCGATATTTCTGCCCTGATCCCGGCAGTGGAACGCATCCTGGCCGAGAAGCCGGCTGAAGGGCGGCGCTTGGTGGTGATCAACGCTGATTTGGCCCTCTCCCACGGCAAGGTGGTGGAGGTGATGGATACCCTGCAGCGGGTGCCCAATGTCAGCTTGGCGATTGCAGCCCGCCGTCCTGCCAATAGCCGGTAGCTAGGTCTGGGCTAATTTGGGCCTCGGACCAAGTCCTGACGAGACAGAGGAACACGACGAGGCCATCCTCAACGACCGCAAAGCTGTTCGCTACGCCCCTCTCTGGCTCCCCAAAGGCTGTTATCCTGGGCCCAGCAGCTGAACCAGCAGCGCCTTTTGCACATGTAGGCGATTTTCCGCCTGATCCCACACGCGGGACTGGGATCCCTCCAGTACTTCAGTGGTGATTTCCTCTTCCCGGTGGGCCGGCAGGCAGTGCAGCACAATGGCTTCCGGATCTGCCTGTTGCATCAGCTCGGCATTGACCTGGTAGGGCAGAAAGGTGGCCTTGCGGGCCTCGGCCTCAGCTTCTTGACCCATGCTGGCCCACACGTCGGTATAGACCACCTGGGATCCAGAGACGGCTTCCTGGGGATCCTGCAGCACCAACACCTGGGATCCCTGGGCCAGAGTGCGGGCTTGATCCACCACTGCCGCATCCGGCTCGTAACCGGGGGGGGTGGCGACGCGGATGTGGATCCCGCTCATGGCACAACCCAACAGCAGGGAGTGGGCAACGTTATTGCCATCGCCGCAATAGGCCAGGGTCAGGCCTGCCAGTTGGCCAAAGTTCTCCTGAATGGTGAGCAGATCGGCCAACACCTGACAGGGGTGAAACTGATCGGTGAGGGCGTTGATCACCGGAATATCGGCATACTCGGCAAAGGTTTCCAGTTCCTTCTGGTGGTAGGTGCGAATGGCGATCACATCCAGGTAGCGGGAGAGGACGCGGGCCGTATCCTGCAGGGGTTCGCCGCGGCTCACCTGCATCACTGTCGGCACCAGATCGAGGGTGCTGCCCCCGCATTGGGCCATGGCTGCCGTAAAACTGGCGCGGGTGCGGGTAGAAGCCTTCTGAAACAACAGCCCCAACACCCGACCCCGCAGCTCCACCCGATAGGGATCCCGCTTTAACTCAGCCGCCTGGGCTAGCAGGGCCGACAGCTCTGCCGGGGTTAGGTCGCTGAGCTTGAGCAGATCCCGTCCGGCCAAGTTTATGGATCCCGCGATCTTCGACCCCGCCATTGTGCTACGCGCCACCTACAGAAACAATAAAAGCATTTTCAACCCAGGGTTGGTGGACAGTCCTCAAGGGTTTGGCCATTCCCTCAACCACGGCTTCAGGAATGTCCATCTCAAACCCATCAAAACCGCTCCCAACACCGGCTAACGTGAAGAGGAACGAATGACCTCCTGGGCCTGTTGCCGACGGGCAGAGATCTGAGCCTGCAGAGCCTGGATGGCAGCAGCATACTGTGGGTCGGCTGGGGTGGCCACCAATTCTCGGTTCTGGCTGAGCCGCTTCAGATCTTCCTCGGACAATTCCACCAAAATGTCGGGGGTAATGCCCTTGTGGTCGATGTCGTTACCGTTGGGAGTGCGATAACGGGCAATGGTTACCGCCAGCCCAGATCCATCGGACAGGGGATGCACCGACTGCACCAGGCCCTTGCCGAAAGTTTGCGTGCCGACAATCACGGCGCGACGGTTATCCTGCAGAGCCCCCGACAGAATCTCGCTGGCGCTGGCCGAGCCACCATCCACCAAAACGGCCAAAGGTTTATCGGTAAGGGCCGTGTTGTTGGCCGTCAGGCGATCCTGCTCCCCTTGGCGGTTCACCGTCGAGACGATGCTGCCCCGGTTGATCCACATGCGGGCAATCTCGGCGCTGGAGTAGAGCAGCCCCCCTGGGTTGGCGCGCAAATCCAGAACGTAGGCGGCTACCCCTTGTTTTTCCAGCTCGCGAATGGCTTGGCGCATCTTCTCGGCGGCGTTGCCGGAAAACTGGGTAATCCGGATATAGCCAATGGGCAGGCCGTTTTCCTCGTGAACCTCGTAGCGCACGGTGGCCAGCTCAATTCTTTCCCGCACCAAATCGAACACCTTTAGCCCTTCCCCCTCGCGGCGAATGGTCAGCCGCACCCGCGTACCCGGCTCGCCCCGAATGAGGTTGACTGCAGCGTTGGTGTCCATGCCTTCGGTGGACTTGTCGTCGATGCGCACGATCACGTCTTTGGATTTGATCCCAGCCCGGTCGGCAGGAGACCCTTCAATGGGGGAGATCACCACCAGCTCGTTTGTCTCCTGATCCATGCCCAGCGTGATCCCCACCCCGGTCAGCTCACCGGATGTATCGATTTGCATGCTGGCAAACTGATCCGGATCCAGAAAGCGGGTGTAGGGATCGTTCAGTTTCTTCAGGGCTTCCCGGATGGCCGCGTAGGCATCTTCTCGGGTGGCATACTCTCGGCTGAGCAGATCCCGCCGCACCGCTTCCCAATCCAGGGAATTAAAAGACGGATCCACGTATTCCCGGTTAACAATTTGCCAAACCTCGTCCACCACTTCCTTGGGATCCCGGCGAAACCCCGCCCAACCCGGCATAGATAGCTGCACGCCGACCAGCGACACCGCTGTCATCACCGCAGCCGTTGCACTAACCACAAACCCACGCTTTCTCATTGGCTCTCCTGGAAGGCGCTAAAAGTCAAGGTTGACGAGGTGGATCTCTAATTGTCAGGGAACTGGGTTTCGAGCAAGGGTCTTCCCCTATGCGAACTTCAGCTTAGAAGCATCGAGAGCAAGGAAAGGCTCCCCTGCTGCAGCAAGTGGGATCCAGACTTTGGTAGGCTACAGATAACCCCAACCGACTGTGCCCAACCTAGCATAGGGATCCCTGCCGGGGGTGCTTCTAGGATCACAGTTCAACACAACTTTGTTACAACCTATCATCGCAACCCTTTTCTTCCAAATGGGCACTTTGCCCCCTTTCTGACTCTATGTCCCTTGCCACCGATTGCCCCAGCTCGCTTGCATCTGCCTCAGAGCGCCCGCTGCTGTCCCAAGTGCAGTTGGCCCGCGCTGCTGCCCAACACACGGCCACCTTGCCCACGGCTATTAAGAATGCCGCTCTAGAGGCCATGGCCACTGCCTTGGTGGAGCACCAAGAGCCTATCTTGGCCGCCAACCGGGCGGACTTGGAGCGGGCAGCAGAGATGGTGAAAGCCGGGGAGTTGTCGGCATCTGCCTATGCCCGCCTGAAGCTGGATGCCCACAAACTGGCCGACATGGTGGCCGGAGTGCGGCAGGTGATCCGGCTGGGGGATCCGGTGGGCCGAGCTTTGCTGATCCGGGAACTGGACGAGGGGCTAATTTTGGAACGGCGCACCTACCCTTTGGGGGTGCTGGGGGTGATCTTCGAGTCGCGGCCCGATGCTCTGGTGCAAATTGCTGCCCTGGCGGTGAAAACCGGCAATAGCGTCTTGCTCAAGGGGGGATCCGAAGCTTTGCTCTCCTGTCAAGCCTTGATGGCGGCCATCCAGGCGGGCCTGCAGCAGATCCCAGAGTTTCCCCAGGGATCCCTGCAGTTGCTCACCAGCCGCGCCGAGGTCAAGGCCCTACTGCAACTGGAGGGGTTGGTAGACCTGATCATCCCCCGCGGCTCCAGCAGCTTTGTCCGCTACATCCTGGAGAATACCCGCATCCCGGTATTGGGCCATGCCGATGGCCTGTGTCACCTGTACGTGGATCGGGCAGCGGATGTGGACATGGCGATCAAGCTGACGGTGGACAGCAAAACCCAGTACCCCGCTGCCTGCAATGCCATCGAGACTCTGCTGGTTCACGAGGCCATAGCCCCCCACTTTTTGCCTCTGGCGGTCAAGGCCCTGCGGGAAAAGGGGGTGGAATTGCGGGGGGATCCCCTCTGCCGCGAGCTGGTGCCCGATCTGATCCCGGCCACCGAGGACGACTGGAGCACCGAGTATGCCGATTTGATCCTCTCTATTAAAGTGGTGGGCTCCCTTGACGAGGCCATTGCCCACATCCAGCAGTACGGATCCCGCCATACCGAGGTGATTGTAACCGAGGATGCCGCTGCTGCCCGGCGATTTTTGGATGAAGTAGATGCAGCGGGAGTCTTTCACAACGCTTCCACCCGCTTTGCCGACGGGTTTCGCTATGGCTTCGGGGCGGAGGTGGGCATCAGCACCCAAAAACTGCCGCCGCGCGGCCCGGTGGGCTTGGAAGGCTTGGTGACTTACCGCTACCAACTGCGAGGGCAAGGACATCTTGTAGCCGACTACACAGGCCCCCAGGCGCGACCTTTTCAACATCGGGATCGCCTGAACAACACCGGCTTAGCTTAGCTGCAAAAGCCGGCTGTACAAACCGGCTGTACAAAGCAGTCGTTCACAAAAACCGTTCTCCTCGTCTTCGCGGCTCCAGGTTGAGGTAAATTAAAAAATAGCTTCGTGATTGCCAAGGGTTGCGCTTTGCGGCGCGCTATGGTGTGACAATGGACTACCGGGTTCCGGGTTTGATGTTATGGGCTTGAGCGCCCTAGATGTAGCGCTTTGCATTTTGGCCTTTTGTTATTTCGATTAGGAGCTTCGCTGGATCATGCCTGTGCGTCTGTATGTTGGAAATCTGCCGGAAGAGGTGGATCGTCAGGCACTGGAGAAGCTCTTTCGCTCTGCCGGTGAGGTCATTTCCACCAAGGTGATCCGGGATCGGAAGACAGGCAAATGCCGCGGCTTCGGCTTTGTAACGGTGAACACCGAAGAGCAGGCGCAGCAGTACATCGAAAAGTTCAACGGCCACAGCTTTGGGGATGTCAACTTGCGCATTGAGCTCGCCCAGCCGCGCGACCGCGGGGAAGAAGGCGAATCCAAAACAGCGACCTCTGAGCCTTCATCCAAAGAGTCCAGAGGTTCCAAAGATTCCAGAGCGTCCAGAGATTCTGAGGCCAAGGGCTCTAAAGAGTCGGCAGAAAACCCTGCCCCCAGCAAAAAGCAACGCCAGCGCGGCAATAAGGGTGGGCGCTCCACCGTCGTCGCCGAAAGTGAGGCAGCCTCTGAGCCGGATCCCCGCTGGGCCAGCCAGTTGCAGCGGATCAAGGAGCAGCTTCTGCAGGCCACCAATTCCTAACCCCCCCAAAAGGAGTAATAGACACCGTCGGTCTCTGACGGTAGGCTGGGTGAGTTGCAACGGCTCTAGGCATGGCTGAGAGGGGGGTTGGAATGAATAGGCTAGCGAGGATTTTTCGTGCTTGGGCTCGAGCTGGGCTTTTGTTCGGGCTGGTGGTTCTGCTGGGAGTGGGAAGTGGAGCTCCGGTTTTCCTACCAGCGGCGGCGGCTGCCCCGGCAGATTTGGAAGAGCAGGTGCTGCAGATCATTCGAAAGAACCCCCAGGTGATTCTGGAGGCCGTACAGGAATACCAGCAGCGACAGTACCAGGAGCAGCAGCAACAACAGCAGCGGCTGGCGGAAGAATTTGGCCGTCAACTGCGGGAGAACCCACGCGCCGTCATCGGAGATTCCCCTCGACTGGGATCCGACGCTCTGCGGTTAGTGTTGGTGGAGTTCTCCGATTTTCAATGCCCCTTCTGCGCCCGCGCCCACAGCACCCTCAAGCAGTTCATGGCCGACCACGGGGATGAGGTGACCTTGGTGTACAAGCACCTGCCCCTGACCAGCATCCACCCAGAAGCGATGTCGGCTGCCCGGGCTGCTTGGGCCGCCCAACGTCAAGGTAAGTTCTGGGAGTTTCACGACGAGCTGTTTGCCAACCAATCTCAGCTTGGGGATGGGTTTTATGTGGCCACTGCTGAGAAGCTGGGCCTGAATATAGAAAAATTCAATCGGGATCGGCGCAGTCGGGCGGCAGAGCGCGCCATTCAGCGAGATATCGACCTGGCCTCTCAACTGGGCATCGGCGGCACCCCCCATTTCATCTTGAACGGCATTTCCTTCTCCGGTGCGCAGCCGCTGGAGGTGTTCGAGCAGACGCTGCAGCAGGCTAAGCAAGCCCTCTAGGAAAAATGCTCCGCACTGCTATTGAAACAGGTGGTGTATTGCAAACAGGTGGTGCAACGGCTGGCCTATCCTTCTTACCAGCCTCGCCCAGTTGCCCAAACGCTCCGTCCTTGAGGAGGGCTTTACGGTAGGCTCAGGGCAGTGGCAGGGTAGTCAACCGCTCTATTCGCCCAAGCGGGCTGTAGGCTTTGACAAGCCAGTAGGGTGGGGAGTATGTCAAAAGCAGAAACTCACCCAAGTCGCCATTTGGGCCGAATGGGGATCCCCAACGGCAGGGAAGGAGGAGAGCGTTTATGGCGGAAGTGGCTCTTGGCTACTCCACGGGCAGGATGCGGGCATCGAACCCTGCTTCGGCCAGAGAGCGCCGCGCCTGTTCGGCGTTGGCCCGTTGCCGGTAGGTGCCCACCTGAATCACTGAGCCCCGCAGGAAGGCATCAGGGGCAAACTGCTGCAGCTTGGGTAGGGCCTCTTCCCCAGCCGGCACCACCACCCAAAATCCGCTGCCACCTTCTTCCCCAGGAGGAACAGCCTGGGCAGGCGAGGAGGAGACGGGATCCGCTTGCAAAAGAGGCTGAGAGCGGCGCAGATCGGCGGGGAAGATCCCCGCTTCATAGCCTTGGCCGGCCAAGTAACGCACCTGCTCGGCGGCAGCAGCAGGGTCGGCAAACCCACCTGTGCGCACCACCCGCAGGTCATCGTAGATCAAGGGCAGGGATCCCTCTAGGAGTTGTTTTAGCGCAGGCCATTTCTCCCCGGTGGGATCCGCCACCAACACCCAATAGCGCTCTCCTTGTGCTAGGTTGGAGATGGGATCCTGGCCAGCATTTTCTCCTACCAGCGACACCGCCACTGCCGGTAACCCCTGAGCGGTTAGCCAGCGGGCTTGATCCTGGGCCAACGACAGGCGGGAGAAGGTTCCCGTTTGCAAAGCAACCTGGCCGCGGTACTGCACCACAGTGGCTCCTGGAAAGAAGCGGCGCACCCGTTCTTCCAAACGGGGATCACCGGTGGGGTTGGGCACGTGGGTGGCAAAGGGACGCTGGGGATCCAAGGGGGGAGCGGTTGGCGTCGGCGGCACAGAGGCTTTTGAGCTGGCAGCAGGGCGGCTGGGTGCTGCTTGGGCAGGAAAAGCAGGGGGCAGAGGGGGATCCGTCTCTTGGCGGCTCACTACCCGCACCGATAACCCCAGCCGTTCCAAGTCGGCCTGACGGCGTTGAGCATGGCTACGGTTGATGAACGTCCCCGCCAGAATGAAAACCTGCCCATCCCCTTGCACAAAATAGGCATCCGGCACCTGGGTGCGCACCTGAGCCAACTCCGCCGCCCCATCCGCCAGTACATGCACTTGGTAACGGGTCAGGGCCAAAGCAGCCGGCAGGACGTTCCCATTAACGGCGTGGAGCACAAGGGCAAAGGCCGCCAGGGATCCGGCAAAGAGGGCCGGTTGCGCTGGCAACAGGAGTGCGGAGCACTTTAGCCAGCCGTAGTCCTTACGGGCGTTGCACATGGGATCCATCTCCTCTGGCGGGATTGGCGGCAACTCAAACCTCTGCATCCGGGATGGAGTCTTTGCCTGGGCCTGCGGGGATCCCCCACAGTGCCAGAGCTCGCAGTTCACCCCCTTGCGGGAAGGACAACTCAAAGCTAGCGTAAGCCGAAGTTTGGGCAAGGCTGTACCAGGGATGGGCTTGCAGATGCCGCCCACCACCGATAGAATGCTCCGCACTGCCACCGCAAAGATGCAGCCCAGTTGGGTTCACGGGAGAAACACAGATCTAGTGCATCTCCAGTATAGATAGGCTGGCAAGACTCTATCGCTATGGCTTGTCGGGGAGTTTGTTTCAGAGGCGACGGCGGCGGGATGGAGTCCTCGCCACAAGGGTGCGGGATCCCCCCAGGGCAAAGCGGATGATCTCCGTCTTGTACTGCTGCGAGCCCTCTGTGTAGCGGGCAAGCTGAATGGCAGATCCCTGGCCGGAAGGAAGCAAGAACCGTTCGCGACAGTGGTGGGCAGCACTCTCTGGAGTTTCCGCTTCGAGGGCAATGAAAAACCGCAGACGCAGCAGCACTTCCAACTTGGACAAGTGCTCGGTTTGCTCTGGCACCAAGCGGCCTAACGAGATTTGTAGGCGCGGCCTGCGTCGCCGAGATCCGGGGCGGCCCCAAAGCTGCTGGGCCAGTGTCCACAGAGAGGTCTGCTCAGAGGACTTGACCAACAGCTTTAAGCCTGTCAGCGGGTTAAGACCATAGGTAAGCAGCAGAGAATACATCGGCGGCAGGAAAGATTCAGAGGAGCGTTTTGAGCTAACGTCAAAAGGATACCCTATAGGCCAACTGTAGCACTGCCTACCCTCTATCCCCATCCAAGCCCCACCCTTCCCTATGGCCGGGATCCCTGCTCAACGCTGGCTGTTTCATCCTGTGGACAAGTTGGCTGCCCAGAGCTTGGCCGAGGCAGTGGGGATCTCGCCCATATTGGCTCAGATCTTACTCAATCGCGGGCTCTCCAGCCCTGCTGCCGTGCAGCAGTACCTGCAGCCGGATCCCGCCCACCTGCCTCCACCCAGTCAGGATTTTGCCGATTTGCCCCTGGCGGTGGACTTGCTGGACGGGGCGATTCGCCGACAAGAGCCCATCGCCATTTGCGGCGACTACGATGCCGACGGCATGACCAGCACGGCCCTGCTGCTGCGGGCTTTGCAGGACGCTCCAGTGCATTACCGCATCCCCAGCCGCATGACGGAGGGCTATGGCCTCAACAGCCGCATGGTGCAAGAGCTGCACCGAGAGGGGGTGCGCCTCATTCTCACCGTGGACAACGGCATCTCCGCCCACGAGCCCATCCAACTGGCCAAAGCTCTGGGCTTGACGGTGATCGTGACGGATCACCACGACTTGCCGCCCCAGTTGCCCCCTGCCGATGCCATCCTCAATCCCAAGCAGCTCCCCGTTTCTTCCCCCTATCGGGGGATGGCCGGGGTGGGGGTTGCCTACCTCCTGGCCCAGGCGCTGGCCGAGCGCCGCGGTGATGGCCATCTGCAGCGGGTGGCCCTGGAACTGTTTACTGTGGGCACCATTGCCGATCTGGCGCCGCTGACGGGGGTTAACCGCCTTTGGGTGCAGCAGGGGCTGCACCTCTTGCCCACCTCCCAGGTGGCAGGGATCCGCGCCCTTCTGCAGGCGATGGGCATGCAGGGATCCCTGGAGGGGTTGCGACCTGAGTGGATTGGGTTTGGCCTGGGGCCGCGCATCAATGCCGTTGGGCGAATTGGCCGGGCGAGAATGGGGATCCAGTTGCTGACCACCGACGATCCCCTGCAAGCAGAGAAACTGGCCCGCCGCTGCGAACGGCTCAACCAGGTGCGGCAGCAGATGTGCGGGCGCATCGAGGCAGAAGCCCTCGAGCAAATTGCCCAGCAAGGCCGAGATCTGCAACAGGAGCGGGTGTTAACAATTTTGGGATCCCCTCAGCAGAAATGGCATAAAGGGGTGATCGGCATTGTGGCCTCGCGGTTGGCAGAGCGTTTTGGCTGTCCGGTGTTCATCGGCAGCCAGTCGCGGCAAGGGGAGATCAGTGGCTCGGCGCGGCAGGGGATCCCCGAGTTTGACGTGTTTCAAGCGTTGGAGTTTTGCAAGGATCTGTTCACCAAGCACGGCGGCCACCCCGCTGCCGGGGGATTTAGCCTGAGAGCAGAAGACTGGCCTTTTTTTGAAGAACGGTTGCGGCAGTTTGCCCAACAGCAGTTGCAGCCGGAGCAGATCCAGCCGCTGGTGCAAATCGATGCCGAAGTGTCGCTGTCAGATCTCACCCTTGACCTCTATCGAGAGCTGCAGCATCTGCAGCCCTGTGGCATCGGCAATCCTGAGCCGGTCTTCTGCAGCCGCAACCTGCAGGTTCTGCAACAGCAGCGATTTGGCCCAGTTCCCGGCCACCTGAAGCTGCTGCTCCGGGATCCTGCTCTCCCTACGCAACGCTCCCATGGGTTACGTGCTACTCGGACGGAGTCCTCTTGTCCGGGCAGGAGCGACTCAGCCGCCAAAACCCCCAGTGATGACCGCGGAGTGGCCAGCATCACCGATGCGTTGGTGGGGATCACAAACGCGAAGCCCCAGCGCCCTCTTTGGGCCATCCGTTGGCGGGGAGCGGAAACCCATCCGCTGCCGGAGCGAGTTGATGTAGCCTACACGCTCAAGGCCAAAACATGGCAGGGAGAAACCCAACTGGAGCTGGAAATTGTCGGGATCCAACCTGCCCAAGAGGCTGCCACTGCCGGCAACCCCCCTCTCGAGAAAACAGCGCCCCGCACCCCTGATGGGAGCAAGTCTCCCATCTCCCCCGCCTCTCTGGATGCCACTCCTCCCATGCCCAACTCCAAGCCCTCGACTGGCTCCCAGAGGGGGACAGAGCCCTCACCTCTGTTGATCTGGCGCCCCGCCCCCCAGCCCACCCAGCCTTTGCGTTGGCAAGCTGTAGACCGATTTTCTGTCCTCTGGCCTCAGGCGCAGGGAACCATCCTGTTCTACGGCTTCCGCCGCCCCTCGCTGGTCTTGTCTTCAAGGCCTACGGCCCGCTATCGCGAACGGCGGCACCTGACTCTCCACTACGACCGTCCCCAAGCCGGCCACCGCTATGATCAACTCTGGTTGTGGAGCTGGCCCCCTTCTCTGGATCACCTCAAGTGGCTGCTCTGTTGCACCCCCAGCAGCGAGCTGTTGATTGCCGTCCATCAGCAAGCGGTGCCCCTGCCCTCCGCTGCCAGCTTGCAACGCCAGCTCCGCCAATACCTGCAAACCCGCAGCCAGGTGGATCTGCTGCGCTTGGCCCAGCAGTGGTGGCTGTCTCCGGCAGTGTTGGTGGCAGGATTACGCTCCCTGGGGTACGCCTGCCCAGATTTTGGCCCCACGGGATCCCTCGGCGAAGAACTGGAAGCCCAGCAAGCTTGGTACAGCAGCTCCTGGCAGCAGGTTGCCGCCCTGCTTCAGCGATCCCACCTGGATTCTTCTGCTGCAGAGGCCCATGGGGATTAAACTGCTGCTCGGCTCTGACTACCACGGCAGCGCTCGGCTGATCCGGCAGGCCCTTGCCCATCTGCCGGAGGTGGATGCTTACATCAACTGCGGGGATTTCTGTTCCAAGGCCGGCAAACCTTCCCGCAAGGCCACCCAGGGCTTTCATCCGGCAGCCCAAGCAGAGGTGGTTCATCTGCAATCCTTTTTGGCGGCAGTGGAGAGCCTGGGCAAACCCTGGCTCTTTTTACCTGGCAACCACGATCCAGCAGCTTCGGTTTTGAATTCGCTGGTTGGCTGTTGGGGGCGGGCCATCACCCAGTCCTGCTGCTTTGAGTGGCTGGGGTTACAGGTTTTGGCTGTGCCCTGGACTCCCCCCTGTGGCTGGAGCTGGTCTCTGACCTCTGCCCATTTGCAGGAGCTGCTCACCCTCTACAGTCAGCCCCCCCGACCCATTGACCTGCTGCTGACCCACGCTCCGCCGCGGGGCCTTTTGGATGAGGGGGGGAAGTGGTATCACCGCCGTACGCCCACTTTGCGCCCCCTTTTGGAACAGCTGCAGCCGCGCTACTACATCTGCGGACACATGCATTGGGATGGGGGCAAGGTAGAGCGATGGGGATCCACCCTGGTGATTAACACAGCCCTGCACAACATGGTTCTCGAGATCCATTAGGCAGGAAGCCCTTGGACAGCCTTCCGCCTCCTCAGCTAGAAATCGCAGGAGCCCCGCACTGTAGCCGTAGGGTCACTGCCGGGAGGAATGCGCTTTGATGAAGTACAATGAACTTATGACCCAAGTCCTGACCGTATCCTGCAAGCTCAAGGC
>NZ_JANSHM010000060.1:0-17492 GCF_047461635.1 Synechococcus sp. W55.2
TGTTTGGAAACAAACAGAATGCTATCGCTGCATAGTTGAACAGTGATGTTCAGCAGTGTTCAGCGTAAATGTATCAGCTACCCACAGGGATTCCACCCTGCAGCAGCAAACAAAGGGGCTGAGATCAAAAGGGATCCCTCGTGGCGCTTTGACCCCACTTGCCGCTTGTCCTTAGCGGCCTGCCGGGTGCAGGAACCCTAGAATGGAAGTTAAGCCTACTTGCCGTGAGTGCCCATGAGCCTTTTGCCCACTTCCGCTGCTCCCCTAGCCATTGCTCCGACAGCAGCCAAGCCAAGGCGACTGGATTTTGAAGTGGTGATTGCCGGAGCTGGGATGGTGGGATCCACCTTGGCAGCCGCTTTGGGTCAGGCCGGAATCCGTGTTGGGCTGATCGAGGGGCGGGATCTCTCGCAGGGGGTGGGGGCGGATGGCCGAGCCAGCGCTTTGGCTCTGGGGACAGCTCGTATTCTGCAGCGGATTGGGGTGTGGCCCCTCATGGAAGCCTGGGGAGTCTCTCCCATCCACCGCATTCAGGTCTCTGATGGGGAAGGCCCCTGGGTGGCTCAGCTGCGCCGTGAGATGCTCCAAGCGCCGGCCCTGGGCTACGTCGTGGAAAATCAAATCACCCAAAAGGCCCTGTTGCAGCGCATTCGCGAGTGCCCTTCGGTAACGCTTTTCAGCCCCGCCCAGGTGCAAAGTTTCTCCCCTGCAGCAGATCACCTGCGGGTAGAGCTGGCCCAGGAGGGATCCCGGCAAACTCTGCGAGCTGCTCTGCTGGTGGTTGCAGATGGGGCCCGTTCGCGGCTGCGGGAACAGGCTGGGATCCCGTTATCCTGCTGGGGCTATGGGCAGGTGTGCATTGTTTCCACCCTCACCCATGAGCATCCTCACCAGCAGGTGGCCTACGAGCGCTTTCAGGCCAGCGGCCCCTTCGCCATTTTGCCCACCCCCGATCCCCATCGCAGTTGTGTCGTCTGGACAGTTCGCCAAGCGGATCGAGATTGGCTGATGGGCTTATCTGAGGCTGAGTTTCTGCAGGCCATCCGGCCTTGGTTTGGATCCCAGTTGGGAGCCTTGCTGGCGGCCTCTCCCAGAGCCTGTTATGAGCCACAGCGGGCCCATGCCCAAACCTATATCGGATCCCGGCTGGCTTTGGTGGGGGATGCTGCCCATACCACCCATCCGCTGGGGGGGCAGGGAGCGAATCTGGGCATGCGGGATGTGGCGGCCTTGGCTGCCCTGTTGATCGAAGCCAAAATGGCGGGCCGGGATCCCGGCGATCCGACTTTGCTACAAGCCTACGAGCGCTGTCGCCGCCCAGAAAACGCGCTGGTTCTTTTCGCAACCGATGCTGCCAATCGCCTCTTTTCCAACCGAAGCTGGCCGTTGCTGGTCTTGCGTCGCCTGGGCCTGTGGGGACTGGAGGTTTTGCCGCTGCTCAAGCCTGCTTTGATGCGCCAAGCAATGGGGATCCGCCCCCACCAACCCCAACTGCAGCAGCTCCCTTTCCCTGCACCCCCGGAACCTCTGGCTACGCCTGTCTAGATCCGGCCAAACTGTTGAGAGCTGGGCCCAGATCCTCGCCCGCCGCCTTTGTCCCCAGCAGACCAAGCGCTCCACAGGGATCAAGGCTGCTCCAGGGGTAAGTCTGAAAACAGCAATGGGGCAATATTGGCCGCCTGGTTGATGGGGATCTCGTCGTTGACGGCATACTGATAAAACTGATCCAAGCGCCGACACAAACCTTCTGGGGTCAAAGCCTGCACATTGGAGCTGATGATATAGCTTTGGGAAGGAGAGGCGCGAAACGCTTGAAAGGCTTTGCGACAAAAGTCCTGCTTGGCCTCCGGGTCTGCTTGTCGCCACTCTGGCCCCGTAAGTTTGCCGGACAAAGTGGGGCCGGTTGCCGCTCCCAAGGGCAGGCCTGTTCCCAAGATTAGGCCAGCCAGGATCAGAAACAGAAGGCCCCCCTTCAAGACTGCCTGCCAGAAAGAGAACTGAAGCCGTTGCCGGTGCTGCTCCATGGTTGGATAGGCTGGAGTGGAAAGGGATCCCCTCGATCATACCGATCACAGGCGGATCTGAGGGAAACTCAGGATCTCGGCTGGCTTTGCCGCTCCCCTCGATCCCCGCTGCCGTCCTCAGGAATGGCCGGAAAGGTGGGTCCCTTTCATCCCTTACCCGCTCGCACCCTCCGTCCCGTGGCTCGCAACAAACCCCGTCGGAAACAGCCTTTCCCGCATCTCCTCGGCTCCAAATGGACTTCCGTTCAGCCTGTTCTGGGTTGGCGACATTTTCAGGTCACCGCTCGCCAACAAGGGGAAGGAGGGCTGGTGTTTGCCGAGCTCAGAGCCGTCTGCGATCCCCAGGTGCGCCTCTGGGTCAACGCGGCCACCCTGAAGAACCGGGATCTTTGGCAGCCGGGCTGGACGCCTCTCGAAGACGGGATCCCCTGTGGGCGGCAGGATCCCCTTCTGGACAGAGCTGGGGGATAGTTTCTCTCAAGCTGGGGCTCAGGGATCGATTAGGATCATCTCTCTAGTGTGGTGTTTTAATTCAGAAGCTTGAGGAGAAGAAAGCGGGATGGCCAGATGTGACGTTTGCGGAAAAGATCTTATCTTAGCTACAGCGATTATCAGTGGGCCAAGCGCTGCGCCAATCCCTACGGGAAGTCTCACCTCATCTGCTTCGACTGCTACAGTGGTTCGTCTTGTCCCATCTGCTATTCCCCTCTGGAGCCGGCAGAATAGAAAGAGGCGTTCTCAAAAGCTGCTTGTCGGTTACTCGACTCCCATCCCCCTAGCTCCTCGGAGGGGGCGATGGTCGACAAGGGTCTCGATGGTTTTCCCAAGGGAGCCGGAAAAGTGCGCATTGGCCAGGGCTACGACATCCACCGCCTCGTCGAGGGGCGCCCCCTGATCCTGGGCGGGATCCGGATCCCCTACGAAAAGGGGCTATTGGGCCATAGCGACGCCGACGTCCTCACCCACGCCATCATGGATGCTCTCCTGGGGGCTGCCGCTCTGCGGGATATTGGCTACTACTTCCCCCCTGAAGAAGAGCGTTGGAAAGGGGCAGATAGCATCCTTTTACTACAGCAAGTGGTGCAGCTGGTGGGCCAAGAGGGCTGGTGCGTTGCCAATGTAGACAGTGTGGTGGTGGCGGAGCAGCCCAAGCTCAAACCTCACATCCCCGCCATGCAGGCCCGCCTGGCAGAGGCGATGCAGATCTCCCCCAAGCAAGTGGGGGTCAAGGCTACTACTAACGAAAAACTGGGCCCCATAGGTCAGGGAGAGGCCATTGCTGCCTTCGCAGTAGCCCTGTTGCTGGAACAGAGAGGACAAGCTTCCTCTGACCTTCCCATCAGAATCTGAAAAGAACCTGGTCACCCCACTGCCTGAGCTGCCAAACTGGCAAGCAATCGCTCCCTCAAAAACGCAGAATCTGCCCAAGTCGCAGTCAAACCACCCCCATTACCTGGATCCCCAACTTTCCCCCTGGGAAAGGGGCCGGGAGGGGGGCTACTCCTCTAGGAGAAGGGCTGGGGGTGAGGGCCTCAGCAGCGCGGAGCGCTTGGGCCACAGGGCGCGGGATGCGGGCGAGCCGTCCCAAACTTGCTTGGAACCCCAAACTTGCTTGGAACAACGACTTGGCAAAAGAAATGGCGGGCCAAAACAACACCTCGGCAAACCGACTCAGGAGGAACCTTTTTGTCTCTCTACTAGGGATCCTCCTGCTCTGGCTTGGTGCCTGTGCTGCCCCTGCCCGCCCGCCCCATTTGATCGCCACAGTGACTTCAGATCCCAAAACCTTCAACACCTATTTGGCCGCCGAAAGCTCCAGCCGCGACGCCATCGCCTACCTGGAGGCGGGCTTGGTCACCTTGGATGAGGATACCCTCTTGCCCAAACCGGAGCTGGCGGAAGGCTGGGAAGTGTCTGAGGACGGCTTGCGCTATGTCTTTACCTTGCGGGAGGGGCTGCGCTGGTCGGATGGAGAGCCTCTGACAGCAGCAGATGTGGACTTTACCTTTAACCGCATCATCTTCAACGAGCGGATCCCGACTTCTGCGCGGGATGTGAAGCGAATTGGAGAAGCCGGAGCATTGCCTCAGGTGCGGGCGCTGGACGAGCGGCGGATTGAGTTCGTTTTGCCGGAGCCCTTCGCTCCCTTTCTGCTGCAGGCCGGATCCCCTATTTTGCCCAAGCACATCCTCGAGCCCACTGTCGAGCAGTTGGACAGCCGGGGCAACCCCCTTTTCTTGCAAACCTGGGGTATCGACACGCCGGTGCAGGAGTTGGTGGGGGCCGGCCCCTATATCTTGCAGGAATACACCCCCGGCCAGCGGCTGGTGTACCGGCCCAACCCCTATTACTGGAAAGGGGAAGGGATCCCGCGCATTGAACGGGTAATCCTGCGCATTGTGGACTCAGAGGACACCGCGCTGCTGCAGTTTCGCTCCGGCGAGACCGACGTGTTTTCGGTGCGGGGGAGAGATTTTCAGCTCTTGAAGCGGGAAGAAGAACGGGATCAGTTCACCATCTACAATCTCGGCCAGACATTGAACAACAATTTCTTTGCCTTCAACCTCAGCCGCGCCCGTAACCCCCAGACCGGGCGGCCTTTTGTGGATCCCGTCAAAAGCCGCTGGTTCAACGATTTGAACTTCCGCCGGGCGGTGGCCCACGCCATGAACCGGCAGTTTTACGTCGATAGCATCCTGCAAGGGTTGGGCCAGATCCAGCACTCGGTCTTCTCCCCCGCCAGCCCCTTCTACCTCAGCCCTGAAGAGGGCTTGCCCACCTACGACTACAACCCTGAAAAAGCGCGGCAACTGCTCCTCGATGCCGGATACACCTATGATGCTGAGGGCCACCTGCGGGATTCCGAGGGCAACCGTGTCCGTTTCACCTTGCTCACCAACGCCGGCAACAATCAGCGGGAGGCCACTGGCGCGTTGATCAAAGCTGATCTGGAGCGGATCGGCATCACCGTTGATTTTACCCCCATCGCCTTCAACACCCTGGTGCAGCGCACCGATAGCCGCGACTGGGAAACCCTGCTGCTGGGCTTTGGTGGCGGCGGCACCGAGCCCAACAACGGCTCCAACATCTGGCGCAGCGACGGCCGTTTGCACCTCTTTAATCTGGGAGATTTGCCCGGCAACCCGGCAGAAGGGGTTGAGGTCAGCGATTGGGAACGGGAGATCGACCGCATCTTTATCGAAGGGGTGCGGGAGCTAGACTTTGAAAAGCGCAAGGCCCTCTACGACCGGTTTCAAATCATCATCCAGGAACAGCTGCCCCAAATTGGCACTTTCAACCCCCTGGTTCTCTCAGCCCTGCGCAACCGCATTCAAGGGGTGGATCCCCGACCCATTCTGGGGCCATTGTGGAATTTGGATCAGCTCTACATTCAAGAGTAGAACTTCTGATGACGTGCCTGATGATGCATCTGATGATGTGGGATAGGGAGAGGCTGTCTGAACTGTTGAGTTGTGTCCCTATCGCCACATTTGGCAGGTGAAACTTAGTTGTAGGTTGTGTTGTGGACGTCTTGGATTTTGCAACTATTTCACCGTCAACTCCACGTCCCCCGCACTCCTGAGAATGTTGATCCCCACTCCCCCCGCTTGTAAATAGAGGCCGATGTCCAGGGATCCCTGGCCCACCTGCACATTCTCAAGAATGACATGGGGCAGCCACAGGGGCAGAGTGGGCTTGGTCAAATGCACCCGTTGGGCCAGCCCGTCGATCTCCAGCCCCAGACAAGCCTGCAACAGCAAAAACACACTGGCCGCCGCCCAAGACTGGGGCAGACAGGCCACCGGATAAAGGGTGGGGCCCTCCCGCTGTCGCCGCCGAAAGCCACAAAACAGCTCAGGCAGCCGCTTCAGCTCCAGAAACTGGCTGGCATCGAACAGCGCTGTCAAGACCCGCACCGCTTCGCCCTTGAAGCCATAGCGAGATAAGCCTGCGGCAATCAAGGCATTGTCGTGGGGCCAGATGGAGCCATTGTGGTAGGACATGGGGTTGTAGCGCCCCTCTCCCTCCGGCACCGTGCGGATCCCCCAGCCGCTGAAGAAAGCTGGCTCCAGCAGTTGCCGGGCAATGCAGGCAGCATGCTCGGGATGGGCAATCCCCGAAAACAGACAGTGGCCCATGTTGGAGCTGCGCACCCGGCAGGGTTGCTTCTGGCCATCCAAAGCCAGGGCATAGCCCCCCAACTCTTCGCACCAGAAGTGATCCCAAAACTGCTGCTGCAGCTTTTCCGCTTGTTGTCGCAACTGGGCTGCTTGCTCTTGCCGCCCCAGCAGCTCGGCCATCTCTGCTGCCAACTGCTTAGCTTCGTAGGCATAGCCCTGCACCTCGCACAGGGCCAAGGGGGGTTCTGCCAGGGATCCGTCCGGGTAGAAGATGGCATCTTCAGAATCTTTCCAGCCCTGGTTGCGCAGGCCCCGCCGCGCCTTGCCGGCATACTCCAAAAAGCCGTCCCCGTCCGCATCCCCGTAAGTGTCCATCCAGTGCAGGGCTGCTTCGATGTTTGGCCAGAGCTGCCGCAACAGCTCTAGATCGCCGCTGCGGCGCACGTAGCGCCCTGCTAGCACCACAAACAAAGGGGTGGAGTCAATGCTGCCGAAATAATTGCCAAAGGGGATCTCGCGCGTCTTGGCCATCTCGCTGGAGCGCTGCTCATGCAGGATCTTGCCAGGCTCGGCATCGCGGCTGGGATCCACCTCCTGGGCCTGGTGGGCCGCCAGATACAGCAGCACCCCCCGCGCCAAGTCTGGAAACCACCAGAGAGTGGCCAGGGCGGTGATCAGGGCGTCGCGCCCGAAGACCGTGGTAAACCAAGGCACCCCCGCATAGGGATAAAGCCCGTAGGGAGTGCGGGTGAGCATCATCAGCAGATCATCCCGTGAGGCGTTGAGCCAATCGTTAAACTGAGCATTGCCGGTGTCGATCCGGTGGGCTTGCGCCCGCAAGGAAGCCCTTTGCTCCCGCTCCGCCTGCAGAGCCTCCTGGTAGGTCAAAGGGGCAATCTCCTCCCCGCCGTAGCTGCAGATCACCCTCAGCTCCAAATTCCGTTCCTCCTGCGGGGCCAAAGGCACCCACCACTGCGCCAGCTTCTCCGACACTAGCTCCGGCGCCGGCAAAAATTGCAACTGGGTTTGCCGCTCCACTCCATCCAAGCCGCGGTAGCGGAGAACCACTCCCTCAGGGTTCACCTGGGCCGGCAGCACTTGACCTCGCTGGGCCCGTCGGATGCCCCGGATCTCAAAAATATCGGCAAAGTCCGCCTCAAAGCGCAGGGTAATCGGCACGCGAAACGGCTCCGAGCCGTAGTTGTGAATGCGAATGCGCTCGTAGGCTACGTTGTTCCACAGAAAAGTAGTCCGTAGAACATGCAGGGTATCTTGACCGATAAACTGCCCCTCTGAGGTGGTGAACTCCGGGTTGGTCAGATCCACCGCCAAAATATCTTTGTCTTCCCGCACCTCTGAGCTGAGCAGCAGGAACTGCTTTCCCTGCAAGTCCAACACCCAGCGGGACAAAAAGCGGGTGTCGTCCCGGAAGAGGCCATGATCCCGGATGCCGAGGGGGCGCATGTTCCCTCGCCGGTCAAAGATGGCAAAGCAGTTGTCATGCTTGAGAACATGAGAGCGTGCCTCCACCCAAGAGGCGCTGGCCCGGATGTAGTACTGATCTTGAATTTGGATGATGTCTTCTGCCATCTCGGTCTTCTCGATCCCTATCCAGCCGGTCTCCTACGCGAACAGCTTACTGCTATCGGTCCACTCAAAGAAGGCGAAGAAGCAGGGGCCCCCCGATGCAGCCCAGCAGCCCTAGCTGCTACTTGGCCCATCTAAGCCTTATTAAGCTGCCTTCTTCGCGACATCTCCTGCCGCTCGTTCACCAGTTGGCGGTAGAGAGCCTCGTAGTCCGACACCATTCTTTCCACGCTGAACCGCTCCTCAAACACCTGCCGCACCCCGGCTCGGCTCAGGGATCCCACCTTCTCCACAGCCTCCACTGCTTCCTCCACCGAGTCGACAATAAAGCCGGAGCGCCTGTCGGCCATTACCTCGGGTACTGAGCCAAAACGGGTGGCAATTACCGGCGTGCCACAGGCCATCGCTTCAATCATCACCAGCCCAAAGGGCTCCGGCCAGCGGATGGGAAACAGCACCGCATAGGCCTTGCCCAAAAACTCGCTTTTCTCTTGGTCGGTGATTTCCCCTATGATCTCCACATTGGGGTGGCGACTGGCCAAAGGCTTAATTTCTAACTCGTAGTACTGGCGATCCACCGCATCGATCTTGATAGCAGCCTTCAGCGGCATCCCTGCCCGCGCCGCAATTTCAATAGCCGTGTCCAGCCCTTTTTCCGGGGAGACCCGGCCCAAAAAGGCCAGGTAGTCCCCCTTTTCTGGATAGAAACGGTGGAGATCCAGGGGCAAGCCGTGGTAGACCGTCCCCACCCAGCGGGCCTGGGGCAGCGGCAGCCGCTGGGCGTTGGAGATGGAGACCACCGGAATGTCCTGAAACTCGGTGTAGAGGGGCTGCAGCTCCGGAATGTCCAGTCGCCCGTGTAGGGTGGCCAAAAAAGAAACCTGCGGGTGGCGACGGGCCAGGGCATAGGGATAGTAGTCGATGTGGCCGTGGATAATGTCAAACTCGTCGGCCATCTGAAAGGCTTTCTCGACCATCAAAACATGAGGAGCCACTGTGTCGATGGCCGTGGGATCCAAACGCAAAGCCCGCTCCCGAAAGGGGATGAGGCGAGCCTGGGTTTGGGAGTCGCCGCTGGCAAACAACGTCACCTCATGCCCCCGCCGCACCAGCTCTTCGGTGAGCCAAGACACAACCCGCTCAGTGCCGCCGTAGAGCTTGGGGGGCACACTCTCATGCAAAGGGGCAATCTGAGCAATGCGCATAGCCATCCTCCACACCGAATCATCACTGCTTAACGAAAACTTCTGCTGGCGCTCCGCCGCCGACCCTTGGGATCCCCTGTTGAGGGCACGCCATTCCTGGCTAGACTGTTCCAGAGTGAGCAGGAAAGGAGTTCAGGCTGCCGCCACCTGCCGGAGAGTTGAAGAGGCTTGAATGAGAACCCCAGCCATCACTTGCTCTTGCCCGCCGCAGCTTAATTTTCCTCCTCAGCGCTGGCTGTGGAGTTGCTTGGGAGCCATGGCCATAACGGCTCTCACGGCTGTTGCCGCTTGGGCGCGGCCAGTGCTGGAAGTACGCATGACCCTGGGCTTGCCCATCAGCCCCAACTACTGGTACATGGTAGCTCTCAGCCGGGCCGGCAGCCCTGGCCCCACCGCCAACTTGGTGGATCCCAACGTCCGTGTGGGGCCCAACGAGTACACCTTTGTGCGGGACTGGGATTACCTCATTCGGGTTACCCCCCTCAACGAAGAGTCAGTCTTGCAGGCTACCATCCAGCGATTTGGAGAGCCGGAACGGGAGTTTGCCGTCGGCTTTAACCAGGTACGGGTTAATCGCCTTACCCGTGACCGCGATACCCTCAATTTCCAGATCGATATATCCGAGCTGCAGGGCCTTGATGGGCGAGACCAAGATATCCAGGTGGCTCTGCTCACCGCCCGTGCCCCCTTCCGCGTAGCCCCTGAAGAGACCAATCTGGCCATTGATGCCACCCGGGGGGATCTGCCCAATTTCTATCGCCTCAGCCTGTCCAATCAGCGGCAGGTGGTTGTGGATGATCCCCAGCGACAAGAGACGGTGCGCCGCAGCCGCGAATTGATCCAACAAAGTGGCTCCGGAGCTGCCCTCACTCGCGACCTTATCGAGGGCGGGGCTTTGGAGATTTTGGCCGCCAACATCCTCACCTTCGAGCTGCGCCTGGTGGATCGCTAGAGAGGGATCTCTTCCCATCTGACATCTGCCCAAGACCGTTCTTGCAGCCCGGCAGAGCCTCAATCCCTCAATAGTCGTTCCAAGTTGCCGTGAACCGGCCCATTGGCTTCCCTCTACCCTTGGGAGAAAGGCTCGGGGATCTCAAGCGATTGGAAAAACTCCTTCTCCTGGAACGGGTGCAGGATCCAACATCACAAACAAAAACGACTCCAGCCCCGCCAGGTAGGTGAGCACTTCCTCCCGGGCCGCTTCCAGCTCTAACTTGTTGACCTGGGCCGCTTGCTCAATCAAGGCTTTCACTGCCGTTGGCCCCTGCAACAGGGATCCCAGCCAAGCCATCTGAGGGGCTGAGATGGTCAGGCGCCCATAGCTGGATCCCGGCCAATTCATGGCAAACTCCAGCTTCTTCTCGTAGGCTTTGGCGAAGTTTTGGCGAAATTCGACGTTGTCGGCCAGGATGGGGTTGAGCTGCACTCTGCCCCCCAGCCAATCGGCGTCGCTCCAGGGCAAGACCAAGGAAGAGCCGGGGTGTTCCGCCCAAAAATCGATCAGGCGATGGTTGGGGTAGATCAGCTCATAAAAGTGATTCTGGTCGGCAGGCGAGAGTTTGTCCAGCTCGGCTTGCAGCCAGGGGGGCATGGCCCTCTCTTTGAACAAAAGCGCCGGATCCCAGTCGGCATAGTCCACCAGACAAACCAGGCCCAGCTCAGCTTCCTCGAGCATGCGCATCAGGTCGGGGATCAGGAAGCCCTTGTCTCCTGGCAAGAGGTAGTTGGCCCGGATGTTGGTGTCGTCTTTGTAGATCTCAGGGTTCCAGCGCAGGGCTGCCCGCATTTCGTCCGAGGCCAAACTGGCCATGAATTCCCGTACCCGCTGACAGGCCTCAGGAGTGGGTAGATCAAACAGCCCCAGCAGCCGAAACGCCTCTTGTAGGCGAAAGATCACCTCCCGCTGGTAGGCGTGGTGCAGGTTGGCCCGCAGGATCCCGTCAGGTTTGAGAACCCGCTTGAGGGCTTTTAGCCCCGCCACCGGATCGTCCAGCAGATAGAGCACATCGTTGAGGCTGATGAAATCAAATTCCAGCCCCAACTGTTCGATATCCAACAGGTCGAGAACATACAACTCCACCTCTCCAAAACCGTGGTAGCGCAAGCGTCGCTCCGTCACCCGTACCGACTCTGCCGACAGGTCGCACACCACCAGCCGCGCCCCCGGATTGGCCTCCGCCAAGATCAACGTTTCCCAGCCCGAGCCGCAGCCGGCATTCAAAATCAGAGCACCCTCGCTGGGCACAATGGCGTGAGTGCGGGCGTATTGGGCGGTGGTCAAACTTAGGCGGTACAACCCGTCAATGGCGTTGCGGCCCGAGGCCTCAATCGCCACATTGGGGTAGGGCAATTCTTCGTACAGTTGCCGCAGAGATTCTGTCGAGCTGCTGGCCATGGGATCCGCTGCAGGAAGCTGCCCTTTATGCTACCCGGCATCCCTTCCCCGCAGGAATGCCTCTAAGGCAGCAGCCAGGGTTTCATTCCCCTGCAGATCCAATCCATCCGGCCTCTGGGGTGGGTGGGCGGGATCCCGCAAAAAGTCCCAGGATCCCTGAAAGAACTCCTCTGGGGAGAGGATGCGATGCCAGCCGTAGCGCTGCAGACCCTCAACCAGCAACGGTGACTCAGCAAACCCAGAGCGGACGACACAAGCCATGGACGTGCGGCTGCGCAGGGCCTCCGCCAAAGTGCCATAGCCCGGCTTGGACACCACCCAGCGGCAGAGGGGCATCACATCCACCGGTCGCCACACCCGCCCATCCAAAACCCGCAAGTTGGGCAAGGGGGGAGCTTCCGGATCAAAGGTGAGAAACTGCCAGTCGGGAAAATCTTGGAGCCGCTCGTAAGGAAACCCCCGTACCCCTAGCCCGCCAAAGGTAAACAAAGCCCTGGGTTGCTCCGGGTGTAACCCCAACTGGGCGGCGACCTCTTCTGGTGGGTAGCGGGGATCCGATCCCGTCAGCCCCACCTCCCGCTGATGCGGGAAGGCGCTAGTGCTCCGCACCGCTGACGCGACCATGCTCTCGCTAAAGGGCAGGCGAAACAGAAGGTCACATTGCCCATAGAGCTCCCGAACCCAGGCCACAAACGGTTGAAACTCAGGGCCGTATTCTTGGTAGATGAAATCCCAGCCAAAATTACTGGCCATCCAGCAAGGGATCCCAGCAGCCTGGGCAATCGCCGCAGCAATGGGCGGCACATCCGCCAACACCAAAGGCACCCCCTGGGCTCGAATGAAATCCGCTTCTTCTCGAACAAGCTCCGCAGCGCTGGCTTTAAACGCCTTGAGGGCAGCCAACGTAGCCGGCAGATCCGCTTGCAGCCCATCCGGCTGCACCACCCCCACATCCAACGCCCGCGGCCGATGGAGAAACTTCCCCTCCACGTAACGCTCCAGGAGCCAGCGGGGAGCCGGCGTAACAAAGATGGGCAGAACATGGGGATCCCGCCGCAGCAAAGCATTCACCACTGCCACCAGACGGGTAACGTGCCCAAACCCGTGAGCTGTTGCCGCCACATACAGAGGAACGGGATTCATCGCGACCACCTCAAGACAGAACAGGATCTGCGGGGGACTTTTCCCTACGGGATCCCCACAGATTGCTGGCCAAAATCAGACCCAGGCCCAGCACGGATCCCAGCGCAATCCTCTCGCCCAACAGCACCGCAATCAACCCCAACGACAAAAAGGGCGTCACATACACCCAGTTGGCCAGGGATCCCCGATGGCCCGCCAACTCCAGAGCCCGCAGCCAAAATACAAAAGTCAGGCCCATCTCCGCCAGACCAATGTAAGCCGCCCAACCCAGCCCCGCAACTGTCCAAGAGACCTCCTGAAACGGCAGCAGTAGCAGGCCATAGAGGCTGCCGAAGAGAAACCCCATAAACAGCTTCAGCACCGCATCTCGCCCATCCCGCACATTGAGCAGCCAGTAGAGCGCCCAGATTCCAGAGCTGCCCACCGCCAGCAGCACCCCCCAGGGATCCCCCGCCTGCAAGGTGCCCCAGGATCCCCCCGTAGCCACCAGCACCACCCCCAGCAGGCTCACCCCCAAGGCCAACACCAGCCGCCAGCGAAAGCGCTCTCCCAGCAGCGGCACCGCCAGAAGAGCCAGCACCAGCGGCCAAGTGTAATTCAGAGCCATCGCCGCCTGAGCCGACAGACGGTCATAAGCCTGGAACAACACCCCATAGTAGCCGAAGGGGTTGAGCAGCCCCTGAAGGGCCGACAGGCGGATTTGGGATCCCCTCTGCTTGCCGAGGAACCCTGCCCGCCCTGTAACCACCAAAACGATCCCCAGGATCAAGCAAGAGCTCAATGCCGAAAAAATCAGCAAGACCGTCGGCGACAGGTGCTGCAACCCAAACTTAAAAGCGCTGGCAGCCGTAGCCCAGCCCAAGATGGCCGCCGCCAGGTAAGCATATGCTCGCCAGGGATCCCTGCCCATCAAAAGCTGTCGAGATGGTGCTCCGCACTGCTACCGCCGTCCTCTGGCTTCGACTTAGCTCCGGTGGGAAGGCCCAGCCGCGGTGCCACCACCCAGGCGTAGAGCAGGTAGCCCAACCCCGCCACCACCGCCCACCTGAGAACAGTGCCGAAAACCCGGAAGAACAGCCCAACCAGAAGAATACAGCCCAGAATGGCGAAGACCGTCACCAGTGGACGCCCCCAAGTCTCAATCCAAGCTCGAACGGCACTTTTCCCCCGAGACGCAACGGATGTTCCCGACTCCCGAGAGGCTGCAGCCGCCTGCTCCAGTTCACGCTCAAGCTGTTTCAGCCGTTCTTGTTCTGAGAAAGAGAGATCGGACATAGAGAGCAGTCTCCAGCGTTTCACCTCCATCTTACGGGCTGCTCCCGAAGATGGGCAGACTAAGCTCGCGCCGAAGGGATCTCCTGAACCATAGCCCGGAACACATCCAAAGCCGGGCCAGGGCGACGGTTAGGACGCGGAGCCGAGATCTCATTGGGCACAAAAGGCTTCTCCACCACCACCTTGGGCTTGTTGGCAGGAACAGCTGTAGCCACCGGAGCAGAGCTGGGGGAAGCCGGTGCAGGACGAAAAGGCCCGGTAACAAAATCCACCAAGCCGCCGAAGAGAATGCCGAAGAAGGAGAACAGGCCGCCGAAAAGCTTTTTGAGGATACCCATAGCTAATTGCAAAGAGATGAGGTGAGAACTTGTCGATGTTGAGAACTTGTCGATGTTATGTCGATGTTGTGAAGTTATACAACCCGACCTTCATTATTGTTAAAAGGTAGCCTCTTGGCCATGAGTAGATATACTCCTTTTCTTAGGCCTGGGGATCCCCCACCCGCCTGCCCTCGGCGTCAAATCGCTGTAGGGGTAGGGTCAACTCCAGCTCTTGCAGCTCCAAAGGTTGAGAGACCCCCCTGCCGCGCCCCAAAGCAAAGCCATCCGCCGCTGCCGGGTTCACGTCATAGCCGATATCTGCCATTGCTTCGACGGTGAGAATGCTTAAGGGGTTGGCTACCCCCCGGTCGATGCGGCTGGTCATCAGCTCGCGGCCCAAGACATTCTCCCGCCAATGGGAATCTCGGGATCCCTCCCCAAACTGGTTCTCCAAGGGCACAGAGGGCGCGTTTCCTCCCAGCGTGGCGAAGGCGCTGACCGCCCTGGGGCCGATAAAGCGGGGATCGTAGCCAGGGGGCGTAGGCTGATCCCGTCCCACCAAGCCCACCGTTAGCCCCTTGGGATCCCAGACGATGGGCAAGAAGCCCAAGGCATGGCCCAACTCGTGCAGGGCAGTAATGGGCAGATCCCCTCGCTCTTCCAAAGCCGATAGGTTTTGGCTGTTGAACAAAATGACGGAGTAGAAAGGCAGACCGTTAGAGGCCCGCACAAAACAGGGAGCAGCTCCCCCCAAAATTCGCTCGTTGCCGAGGTTTCTGGCCCGCACCTCCACCAGCAGATCGTCGATGGGGAAATTGAGTGGCGTGCTGGGAAACCCTCGATCGCATTCGTCGGCCCGAATGGTGGTGGGGGGCAGATCCGGCTGGTCACCAACGATGATCTGTTGCCAGCGCAGAGCAGCACTGCGGATGATCGACTGCTGGGTGGGGGTGAGACTGTTGTCGGGAAAGCGAACGTCAATGGTGAACTGGGAAGCAGGCGCAGTCGTTGGCGAGGGCAAAGGGGCAGGAATGACAGTCGGAGTAGGGGTGAGAACGACAGTTGGAGTAGAAGTGGGAATGAAGGTTGGAATGGGAGTGGGAATGACACTCACAGAAGAGGAGCCACCACTTCCCCCGCAGGCCTTGAGCACCAGTACCAGAAGCACAGCCACCAGGGATCCAAGCAGACGCAGACCCCATACTTTCCCCAGAAGCTGTCGCTGACCCGAAAAAACCTTCACACCACCCCCAAACGCAAAGAGCCTCACGGCCCAGTTGGATCATACCGGTTGCGACCCTCCTCCTGAGCATGATTTGCGTCACACCGCACCGGCCAACTTCAAGGCCGGGAAGAGGTGGGTTTGGAGGTCTATATCTTCAGGTCGGAAGCCCTCAATCTAACAATCCAAAGAGTCAGAAGATCCTTCTTCTTCTATGCCCCAGCCTGCAGCCAAAACGTCCACCGCTGCCCGCAGCGCCTGGTTATCCCCCAAGAGCTCCTCGGGATCCGAACGCGGCTCCGCCAGGGGAACCAAGCGCAGAATACGTCCGTCCTGAACCAAGTCGATAACCACGCCCGGCTGCTCCTTGCCCAGGTTGGCAATCTCTTCTTCGGAAGCGGGATCCCGCAGACAGGCATAGTCAAAGCTGTTCACATTTAAGTAGAGGCTACGGTTTACCACCAGTGTGGCAGCAGTGGGATCCTGAAAAACATCCACCACGCAGCCTTCCCCTTGCTTCCGCACTGAGCCATCGACGATATCGAAGTAGCGAACACGGGCCAAATCGGATAGCAGTCGGTAAATATCCCGCTTATTGACCAGAGTTCCCGTATTCACAATACAGGGGGCACAGGGATGAGTGTCTGTCATAGAGCAGTCGGTCTCGAAAGGTCAACAGATTGAGAGTAGGCAAAAGGAAAGCAACATCAACAGTGTCTGCAAACTATCTCCGAAAACATCAGTCCTCGGCAATTCTAGGCGCGGTTATGGTTGACAAGCAACAGGTATCCGTAACTTTACAAAAACTTTAATCAGCTAAAAAAGAGAGAAGTAGCCTGCCCTGCTTTATCCAGTTAACCCAGTGCAACAACAGAACAACTCGCTCCATTCCGCCTACCCAGGGCTCAGACTGCTCTCAAGGCAAAATCAATCCATAGCTTTGCTTCTATCGACTTTATCACAGCCTTCCAAAAAGGGCACAGGCCACTACAAGGTGCAATCTCCAGACAAAAGGGACAGAGGCTGTCCGGCAGGATTCTACCTGCATCTTGTGGGAAGGCAAGTAGCTGAGCAGCTTTAGACTCTAGATATTGTAGATAGATATTGTAGATGAACCCCGAACAGACCGTCTTCGATTCAGAACTCTCCCCTTGGCTTCTTAGGAAGGATAGCATAGGGTACCAAGCCCGCTGCCTGAGAAAGTGTTGACTTTCCACCAGAGACGACTTCTGCCATGGCAACCACTCCCCAACGCCAGACCCTGCCAGTTGTCGATTTCGCTGCCTTTCAAAACGGAACGTCAGGTGAGCGGGAGCAGTTTGTCCGCCAGGTGGGGGAAGCGCCGCAACAGATTGGCTTTTTTGCCTTGGTTAACCATGGCCTATCGCCGGAATTGATCCGGGAAGCCTATGAAGCCGCAAAAGCCGTTTTTCTTTTGCCAGAGCCAACCAAGAGAGCCTATGAGGATCCGGCGCTGCTGGGGCAACGAGGGTACACCCCCTTTGGCAAAGAACACGCCAAAGATCATCCCTATCCTGACATGAAAGAGTTTTGGCACATCGGGCGCGAAGGGGATCCCCACCTTCCTGCCAACATCTGGCCTCGGGAGGTGCCCCAATTTCGCAGGGTGATGCTAGAGCTGTTCGCCCAACTGGAAACCTGTGCCCAGGGACTGTTGCAAGCAATCTCTCTGTATCTGGGGGAGCCTGCCGAATACTTGCCCAAAGCGGTGGAAGGAGGAGCCAATCTCTTGCGGGTGATTCACTATCCGCCCCTTCCCGCTGAAGCCCTCCCCAGAGTTTACGAGCTGCAGCCCATGAAGACATCAACTTGATCACGCTCTTGTGTGAAGCCACCGCGCCAGGGCTAGAACTTCTGCAACGAGATGGATCTTGGCTGCCCATTTCGGCCCTCCCTGGTCAAATCATTGTCGATGCCGGGGATATGCTGCAAAACCTCACCAATGGCCTGTTGCGCAGCACCACCCATCGGGTGACCAACCCCGACAACCCTCAAGAATGCCGCTTTTCCATTCCCTTCTTTGTGCATCCGCGGCCAGAGGTGGATCTCACGCCCTTGCCGACTTGTGTGGCCCGCACTGGCGGGATCCCTCGGTTTCCTTCCGTAAACTACCCGACCCTGACTGCTTCGCAGTACGGGGCGGGCTTTCGGTAGCCCTGCAGTTGGCAAGCCAACCACG
>NZ_JANSHM010000061.1:0-17319 GCF_047461635.1 Synechococcus sp. W55.2
CGTCAGATGTTTCTAAGTGACAGGGGGTGGGTGTGGGAGTTGGTGTCGGGGTTGGAGTGGGCACAGGTGTTGGTGTGGGGGTCGGAGTTGGCGTGGGCGTGGCAACCGTGAGAGGATCCCTTGAGGAAGAGCCGCAGGCAGCCATCAGCCCGGCCAGAGCGGCGGCCAACACTGAGGAAACAAGGGAAACACGCCAACTGGTTGGGAAGTTGCGGTCAGACATTCTCAAATCTCCAGCGAAGGATCAGCAAGAATTGGGGTAGCGGTTGCAGTCTTGGTTCGGCGCCGGCCAGCTCAGGGGAACTAACGGGTATTATTCCCCAACCCTGGCCGAGAAGGAAGAGGATCCACGGCTCTGGGCCTAGTCTTGGCTCATAAGGTAGGTAATGGCGCGGTTTTGCTGCTCAACCACCTGGCGCAGCTCGGCAATGCTGGCCCGCAGCTCAGCGATGGACTCCCTAGTTTGGGCAATGGCTGCAAAAACTTGCCCAATCGCCTCTGTGTTTTGGGCAATGACTGCGAAAAGACGCTCAATGGCCTCTGTGTTCTGGACAGTAACTGTGGAAACACGCCCAATGGCCTCTGCGTTCTGACCAATGGCTGCAAAGGCTTGCCCAATGGCCTCTGTGTTCTGGGCGGTGGCTGCAAAAAGACGCTCGATGGCTTCTGTATTCCGGGCAGTGGCCTGGGCATTGGCCAGCGTCTGCTGGGCCAAGACCTCCAAGATGGCCTCCACCCGCTCCAACCGCTCGGACATGGGGTTTCTCGGCAGCTCAGGATCCCATTCTATTAGCACCCCCGCCAGCTTGGTACTGCCGCGGCAAACCATTGTACGTAGCAGCGAGCCCAGGACTGGAAAAAAAGGGAGAGACCCAGGCCTCTCCCTTAGCTGAGCTAACACAAAGATAAGATCACCTAATTTGTGACTGGTGTAGTGGAAGAACCAAAGGTATTGCCACTACCAGTAGCGTATTGGTTAATCAAGGTAAGGGGAGCACCATTAGACTTGATACCTATTGCATTATTGATGGTGAGCAGGAACTGGTTGTTAGCAATTTGCTGCGGAGTTGCACCAAGACCAGGAGGAGCAGCAATTTCAACAACGGGCTCGTTGGGTTTGTTGTAACCGCTGAAAATGTTCCCTGTCAAGATTATCGAGCCACTGGTGGCGGTACTGTTCACAGCGCGACTGGGAGTACCAGTAGTGTTATTCAAGTCAATGGTGCTGTTCTGGACGACCAGGGCACCACCCCCATGATTGACAACAGTCACTGTGGTAGTAGAATTGGCTGGTATCCGCTTAAGGTCGCTGCCTATGATGGTAACGCCGTTAGTACCGGTATCTACAACCTTTGCACCTCCTGCAGTGGTCTCGAAGTCAACTTTACTGTTAATAATCTGAGCACCCGCAGCGGTAGCCTCAATGCATACGCCGGCAGCATTAATTTTACAACTGAAAGTCACACCATCAAGCTCTCCAGCCAATTTGATAATGGATGCTCCTGCTGGACTCGTAGTCGCTACAACTGTGGAGTTCTTGAGGATTCCTTTTCCTTTAACAATAAGCTGGTCTCCCGCATTGTTACTAAGTTTGATGGTCGAATCTGTAACACTAGCTCCAGCAGCTACCGTTACCGTCTCATTAGTAGCGCCAGTGTCTACAACCCTCAGCTTGCTCGCATTGCCTTCAATGGTTAACTGTTGGCCATTGAGGTTAATCTTGATGTCGTTCACCGTGACTGCTGAGCCGATGGTAAAGTTTCCTGCTAGTTGCACCTCTGCCAACCCACCGGCTGCGGCTGGCTCCGGTTGAATTGTGATTGTCCCGTTGTTGATAGCCTTAACTTCAGTGACTCCCGCCAGGTTCTCAGGAGCGCCAACACCAACAACTTTGAGGATAACCGGCAGGTTTGGCGTAGCCTGCTGCAAGGTCTTGGCAGCCGTGAAGGCATTTGCAAAGCTGGCAGGCGTAAGGGGACTGGATCCATCTCCTGTTGCTGGTGCACTCGGCAGCACAAAGATAGTCTTGGGAGCCACGGATGGTCCTGCCGTAATGGTGGCCTTCACCGTCTTGCTGGCGATAGTAGTCGGGTAGTTGGTGGCCGTCGTGGTAGCAGCTCGCCCAATAGTGATGGTGGACTCACCAACACCCACCCCTGTTACGGTTACCACCTGAGGCGCCGTGTTCCCCTCGGGGAAGGTCAGAGTTGGCAGGTTAACCGTCGCCACCGTTGGCTTGTCGGATACCACACTGACCACTAGGTTGCCATTGAGCGGGGGCTGCGTAGGGGCTACTGAGAAGGTTACCGTCGAGCCCACCTGGGCAGAAACCTCTGTTGGCTTAACCACCAGTCCTGCCTCCAATGGGGGCTCCACCTTCACCGGCACGGTGACCGGCGGCACTCCCGCGTAGTTGGTGGCTTCACTGGTACCCGCAACTGTAACTACAATGCTGGCCGTGCCAGTAGCCGCACCTGAAACAGTTACCTGCTGAGCACTGGTGCTGCCCACCGGGAAGGTCAAGGTAGAAGAGCCGGCAATGGAGGCGATGGTGGAATCCGTGCTCACCACGCTCAGCACCAGCTTGCCACCCTCTGGGGCTACATTGGGCTTGATGTCCAAGGTAGCCGTAGAAAGAGCCGGAAGGGTTAAGCTGCTGGGAGTAACTACAATAGAAGGAGTAGGCGTCGGAGTTGGAGTGGGGGTCGAGGTGGGCGTCGGGGTCGGTGTTGGTGGAGTCTTGAAGAAGGTATCCAACTGAGTTTGAGTAACGCTTACCCCCGGAATCTTCAGGGTGCCGGATACAAAAGCGTTGACCTTGGCCGCGTCTACACCCACAGTGGACACGGCAAACAAAATGGCGGCATCCTCGCAGTTGACAACTCCGTTGCCGTTGAAGTCGGAGATAGCCGGCTTGAGAGGGTCACCTAGCCCGGTGACATCGCTGGCCGTAATCGGCCCGGCTTTCAGGGTGGTGTTGACGAAGCTGACGATCTTGGCAGCGTCGCCGGTGTTGAGGCTGCAGGCGGCAAAAAGCACTGCCGCATCCTTGATGGTGACTGAGGTCTTTACCCCGTCGTAGTAGAAGGAAAGGCCCTCGGCAACGGGAGCAGCGGTTTCGGGAACTTGAGCCGAGATGGTGGAAGGAACCTGCGTAACGGTAGGCGTGTCGGCAGAGCAGGCCGCTACCACCCCGGTTAGAGAAGAAGCCAGCGCCAAGGAGGCCAGCGTGGAACGCAAGCTGTGCTTGAGGTTGCGGTTAGACATCATCAATCTCCAAGAAGAAAGGCTCTACAACTGGTTGAAGCCTTGGCAAGCGCAGCTCAACTCACTACAGGGAAACCCACAAAGGCCTAGCTGCTAGTAGTATACCCATGCAGAAGCCAAAAAGTACAACAGGGAAACCAATCGAACGAAGAGATGCGCAAGCCAAGCGAGATGGAAAAAGCGACCTGCCACCACCAAGCAACTTTTCAGTCAGCCCAATAGAAGCAGGCCGCTGTCGCAAAGCTAGCCAAAGGCTAGTTCACCGAAATGGCAGGCCCGAAGTTGAAGTAGGTGGTGCTGCCGGGGTTGGTGGTGTTGTCAAAGGTGTTGATGGTAGTACCCCCGACCGTGATGGCCGATGGCGAAGAAATGGCAGGAGTCACCCGAATCTGGCCACCAAAGGGGATGGTAAATGGCCCTGGGAAGGTAGCCACGTTTCCAGATACGGAGGTGGAAGTGGTGATGACCGGAGCACCGCCTGGCCCCGTCACCGCCACCGTCGCGCCGGCAGGCAGGCCTGGGATATTGATCGTCACACCGCCAGGCGAAGGCGAAGGCGAAGGCGAAGGCGAAGGCGAAGGAGCTGGCGCTGGCGGCGCGCCTCCAGGCTGGAACTGCAGACCGGCCCCTGGGCCGAAGCCCACTGCCAAGCAGAGGGCATCCGACACCCCGCCAAAGACAGTAGAGGCGAAAGGAGCTAATGTCGTGCCACTCAAGAAGTTCAGAAGGCCGCCCGGGGCTCCCGCCAAGCCTTCTTGGCGACCGCACATGGCAATGCCAGGAAAGGGCGTGGGCGTGATGGTGTTGTTGAAGAAAGCCTTGAGAATGGTGCCTTCTCCGCCCAGAGCCGCCGCCGCGGTTGGCGTGAGGGTAAGACCAGGACGAGCGTAGACAGCCAGAGTGCCCTGCGGCGGCAGGTTGAAGATGTTGCCCCTCACCGAAGCCGTGGTGAAAGGAGCCAGAGTTCCCGGTGCCTGAGTCTGCCGATCCACAATGGCCGCAATGAAGCTCGGGCTGCCGATGGAAGGCTCAAAGCGGTTCTCGCGAATGGTTACCGCGTTTGGCTCAGCCGACACCACATGTACGCCAGCAACGGTGAAGCCGCGCAGCAGGTTCTTGTAAACCTCCGCCTGCGAGAAGTCGCAGACTTGCACAGAGACGTAGGACTGCGCCTGCGTAGGCCGCGTGAAATCGTTGAAGGAGACTTCTACGTTGCGGGTGGTGAGGTTGGATAGGTCACACTCGCCAATGGCTACTTGGTAAGGTGCAGCCGGCCCACCATCGTCCGGATCTGGGGAAATGCCAGTAATCCGGAAGCCGTTGCCCTCCGTTCCGCCCAACGTGGCATCAGCGGCCAGGATCTTGACCGAACGCACCGTGCTCGTGCCGTCAATGGAGTTCAAGGTCAAGCCGGGCCTGTCGGCGGGCAGAACGATTTCTTCCTCGGCCACAAAAGATCCGGGGCCAGCCGTTACCGTTGGGTTGGGACCGGCCACTTCGGCAATGGCGCGGGTGATGGAGAGGTAAACGTTGCTGGTGTTGCTGTTAAACACCAAGCCCGTGCCTCTAGCAACGATGTCACGGCGCTCCACGGCATTGAGGCCGCTGCCTCGCTCGTCGCGGATGGCATAGACGTTGGCCGCTGGGGTTGTGGGAGTAATGGTGTTGCCAGCAACGGCCACCAAGCTCAGCCCTGTAACGGCAGGCTCAATGAAAATAGCCGCCGAGCCCGCACCCACATTCTGCGGCTCCGAGGGAATCAACGTTTGCACGCTAGCGGGAGGTGCGGGGTAGCCCAAGAAGATGTTGTTGGTCTCCACCCGCAGGTTGATGCCTGCGTTGTCGCCGGCAATGCGAATACCCGCTGAGTTAGCTGCGCCAGCCACATAGAGGTTGGAGCGGGTTACTGTCAGGTTCTTAGAGGTGACGCCAGCAGCAGCTGAGCCAAAGCCAATGGCTACCCCACGGGAAGCTGGAGGGGTTTCTGTGGGGAAGAGAACGATGTCAACGCCCGTAACAGTAACTTCTGTGGCCTCCTCAGCGTTAATGCCGTACTCAATCGGTGCCAGGGAGCGGGTGTTGAGAATGCTGAAGTTCTCCAGAACAACGCCAGCGGCATTGCTGGTCACCTGTACCGGAGCGCCCGTTTCCGCACCAACCACAACCGCGTCGCCCACCAGACCCGTAGCGCCACGTACCGTCACGTTGCTGCGGTTAATCACAATGTTCTGGCGATAGACACCCGGCTGCAGAACGATGGTCAAAGGCTGCGTCCGGTCAGAAGTGGCAATGATGCGACTGATATCGCTCTCAGGCGTAACAACCACCCTGCCTGCTGGGGCTGGAGTGGGAGTTGGGGTAGGAGCTGGAGTCGGAGTTGGAGCCGGCGGCGGAGGTGGAGGAGGCACAGGCACCACAGAGCTGGCACTGTCTCCGCCACAGCCTGTCAAGATCACGGGCAGAAGCACCACGGCAGACGCCAAGGTTAGAGAACCAAGTGACTTCAACAGCCACTTATGCGTTTTTCCGTTCATTTTTCTCCTCTTAACCAAAAAAGTAGGGTTCGGCTGAACACTTCCCTTAACTTACCCGATCAACCAACCCGAAGCAACTGAGAAGGCTAAGGGCTTGATACTCGGATGGGAGACGCACACACGCCTGTGTCAGCGGTTGCTCTGGTTACTCCGTAAATCATACAGTCAGATCCGCCCAACTTGGCAAGTCTTGCCATTTTTTTTCCAGGTGCAACCCAGGAGCTACAGGGATCCCTGCCAAGTCCAAGTTGAACAGAGAGGATTGCGGAAGAATGACCGGTGGGATCTGCGGCAGTTCTGCCATCGGAGCCGAGGTTCACCCTTCATGCAGACGCTGCGGGCTAACAGCCCTCTTGAGCAGCCAGAACCCTTACCCGGCAAGCTTTCCCGGATCCACCTGCAAAAAACCGGAAGATTTGCCTATTTCCTCACAAAAGGGTGCTTGATCTGGGGCAGAAGGGTGGCAGGATGAGGAGTGGATGTTTTTTCTGGAGACCCAACCAGGATGGCTACCTATAAGGTCACTCTGATCAACGAGGAGCAAGGCTTAAACGTCACCATCGATGTGCCGGATGACGAGTACATTTTGGACGTGGCGGAAGAGCAAGGGATCGAGCTGCCCTATTCCTGCCGCGCCGGTGCCTGTTCGACCTGTGCCGGCAAGCTGGTGAGCGGCACAGTGGATCAAAGCGATCAGTCCTTCCTGGACGATGATCAGATCGAGCAGGGCTATGTGCTGACCTGTGTGGCTTACCCTACCTCCGACTGCACCATCATCACCCACCAAGAAGAAGCCCTTTACTGATCGAGCTTGAATTTCCGTCCTCACCCCCGGCCCCTCTTTATTAAAGAGAGAGGGGTTTTTGTTTTGGGTGGCCCAAGCGCTCCGCGCCGCTGACACAACCACCCCCAGCCCCTCTCCCAGGGCAAGAGGGGAGATTCAGGGTGGTAGGATTTCCTTATTCTGCAACACCCGACAACCATGACGCCTGAGCAAGAGCAGTGGCTGATTCAAGCCATCCAAGAGTTACAAGCCTCCCAAAGAGAATTGCAGGCTGCCCAGCAGGAGCTGCGCCTTGTCCAACAAAACCAGCAGGTTTTGATTCAAGAGCTGCGGGAAGGACAGGCGATGCTGGCGCAGTTCTTTCGCGAGTCAATGGATCGGTTTGACGAGCGCACCCGGGCTATTGAACGGCGCACGGAAGCTCTGGAACGGCGCACCGACGAGATGGCTCAAGAGATGCGGGAGATGCGGCAAGAGATTCGGGATCTGCGCCGCGATTTTCTGGAACGGCGTTAGCTTCCATCCAACCGTGGCCCAAGCGCTCACAGCCCCGCTCCCAGGGGAAGAGAGGGGTTGTGTGAGATACAGGGCTAGCATGGCAACAGAGAAACTTTTGGCCGAGACGGTGTATGGCTTGGGCAAGGGGATCCGTTTCTGCACCCTCAACAGCTCGCCTGAGGTTGGCCGAATACCTTGTTTATTCGGATGGCGGGGATACCCGCTATGAGCTGGTGGCGGGAGAGTTGGTTCCCATGGCCCTTCCAACCGGACGGCATGTGCAAATTCAAAAGTTTCTCAGCCAAGTTTTTGAGGCAGAGATTGCACGGCAGCAGTTGCCCTGGACAACGATACAGGGAGGCTTGGGGATCCAGTCGCCACGGGGCAATCGGTGGGATTCGGTGCGGATTCCCGATGGGGTGGTGCTGCCTTTGGAGCAATGGCAGGAGATGGGATCCCGGGAGGCGTTGATTCGGCTAGAGGAGCCGCCGCCGCTGCTGGTGGTGGAGGTGGTGAGTGAGGCCAGCCGGGCAGCAGATTACCGGGCCAAGCGGGCAGAGTACTGCGTTTTGGGGATCGGCGAGTATTGGATTGTGGATCCGCTGGAAGAAAAAGTAAGCCTGCTGCTGCTCCATGAAGGCTGGTACGATGTGCTGGAGCTGAAGGGATCCGAGCGGGTGCCCTCGAAGGTTTTTGCGGGGTTGGAGTTGCAGGCGGGGGAGATCTTGGCTGCGGATTCGGGTTATTCTGGTAAAGCCACGGGGAGTTAGCTCAGTTGGTAGAGCGCTGCGATCGCACCGCAGAGGTCAGGGATTCGAGTTCCCTACTCTCCATCCATTTCCTGCAAGGGGAGAGGAGAGGCTCAGAGTGTTAGGATTTTTCCATTCTTGAACGCCCGCTAACCATGACACCTGAGCAAGAGGAGTGGCTGATTCGCGCCATCCAGGAGCTGCAAGCTTCCCAAAGAGAATTGCAAGCTGCCCAGCAGGAGCTGCGTCTTGTCCAACAAAACCAGCAGCTTCTCATTCAAGAGCTGCGCGAGGGGCAGGCGATGCTGGCGCAGTTCTTTCGCGAGTCGATGGCTCGCTTTGACGAGCGCACCCGGGCTATCGAACGACGCACGGAAGCTGTGGAGCGCCGCACCGAAGCTCTGGAACGGCGCACCGACGAGATGGCTCAAGAGATGCGGGAGATGCGGCAGGAGATTCGGGATCTGCGCCGCGACTTTTTGGAGCGGCGGTAGCGGCCCTCACCCCTGACCCCTCTCCCTCAGGGAGAGGGGAATGAGGTTAGGAAGGGATCCCGTCTGGACTAACCTAGAAGGAACTTTAGTCTGGCTCAGCAGCCTTTGCCTTTCCTTGCGAGTTTAGCTATGTCCGTGATCCGCGCCCTACACAGCCAGTTGGCGACCAAAGAGCGCTCGGCGGAAGAGATTGCCCGCGAATACCTGGAGCGCCTGCACCAACTGGAGCCGCAGCTCAAGAGCTTTATTACCATCACCGAGGAACTGGCCCTACAACAGGCCAGGGCGGTGGATGCCCGCATTCGGGCCGGGGAGGAGATCGGCCCTTTGGCCGGGATCCCACTTGCCGTCAAAGACAACCTCTGTACCCAAGGGATCCGCACCACCTGTGCCTCCCGGATGCTGGAGGGGTTCATTCCCCCCTACGAGTCAACAGTGACGGCGCGGCTGGCGGCTGCGGGCATGGTGACGGTGGGCAAGACCAACCTAGACGAGTTTGCCATGGGCAGCTCCACGGAAAACTCCGCCTTTCAGCGCACCGCCAATCCCTGGGATCTGACGCGGGTGCCAGGGGGATCCTCTGGGGGATCGGCGGCGGCGGTGGCTGCCGACCAAGCGGTGGTGGCCCTGGGCTCAGATACGGGGGGATCCATCCGCCAACCGGCAGCTTTTTGTGGGGTGGTGGGCCTGAAGCCCACCTATGGGCTGGTGTCCCGCTACGGGCTGGTGGCTTTTGCCTCGTCTTTGGATCAGGTGGGGCCGTTTGGGCGCACGGTGGAGGATGTGGCCTTGCTGCTGCAGGGGATCGCCGGCCATGACCCGATGGACTCCACCAGCCTGAAGGTGGATATCCCGGACTATAGCCAGGCTCTGATCCCGGACATCAAGGGGTTCAAAATCGGGGTGATCCGCGACTTGCTGGGAGAAGGATGTGAGGAGGAGACCCGCGCTGCCGTCCAAGCAGCCATTCAACATCTGCAAGAACTGGGGGCCGAGATCCTGGAGATCGACTGCCCCAGTTTTCGCTATGGCCTGGCCACCTATTACATCATTGCCCCTTCGGAAGCCTCTGCCAACTTGGCCCGCTATGACGGGGTGAAATACGGCCTGCGGGAACCTGCCGACTCGCTGCTGGCCATGTATGGCAAGACCCGCGCCCATGGCTTTGGGCCGGAAGTCAAGCGGCGCATCATGATCGGCACCTATGCCCTCTCCTCGGGGTACTACGACGCCTACTACCTCAAGGCTCAGAAGGTGCGCACCCTCATCAAGCAGGACTTCCTCAAGGCTTTCGAGAAGGTGGATGTGCTGGTCAGCCCCACTACCCCCACCCCGGCCTTCAAGATCGGCGAGCGGGAGGATCCCCTCAGCATGTACCTCTGCGACCTGATGACGATCCCGGTGAACCTGGCGGGTTTGCCGGGGCTGAGCCTGCCCTGCGGGTTTGCCGATGGGCTGCCCATTGGCCTGCAAATTGTGGGCAATGCCCTACAGGAGAGCAAGGTGCTGCGGGTGGCCTATGCCTATGAGCAAAGCACCGACTGGCACAAGCGACGGCCCCCGCTAGGGCAGCCCTCAGTTGAAGAGGGCCAGGGATCCGATCCCGGCCAACCTCAAGCCAAGCGCAGATCCGGCAAAAGGAGCAAAAAATCCAAAAGCTGAGGCGGGAAGGGCGGCAACTAGGCCATGCCCATCTGGTTGGCCGCTGAAAAGCGTTCCATAAAGCGCAGGAAGCGATCCCACTCTGCCTCGGTTTCCATGTCGTAGGTCACTTCCAGGGCTTTGAATTCCCCGTTCAGGAACTTGGCCCTGATGTTGCGGGTGGTCAGCTCCCCTTCCTCATCGATCATCCGCATGCCGAGGATGTTTTGCGTATCGGATTTTAGATCCTCGAAGCGGAAAATCGCGGATCCCCGGTTGCCGGTCTTGGATTTCAGCACTCGCACCTGGGTGGGCACCTCTTGGATGCCGGGGGAGAACTCGATACTGGCCATGATGTCCTACGAAACACGATGATTTAAGCCATTATAACCGGCCAATCCCCGCATCCTGCTCCAGAAAATCTCTCAGCTCCTGGGCCGTCATCTGCTCCAGGTGATGGCCGGCCTGCCGTTGGGCTTCTGCCACATCGGGGATCCGGTCGCACAGGGCGCCAACCCGAAGGGGAAGAGGCTGGGCTGCCAACCCAGCGCGCGCTGCCGGAGTCACCTGGCCACAGAGGATGAGCAGGGGTTTTTGGGCTTGGATAGCCTGCTCCAGCACGGCCCCCACCACCTTTCCCATCGTGCTTTGTTCGTCGAGGCAGCCCTCTCCGGTGACGACCAGATGGCAGCGGCGGATGCGCTCCGGCAGGGCCAATTGCCGCGCCAAGAGCTGGATCCCGGACTCCAGAGTGGCCTCCAAAAAAGCCACCAGACCTGCTCCTAAGCCGCCTGCGGCTCCGGCCCCCGGGATCCCGGCCACGGCCTGGCCCAAATCTCGCTCCACCACTTGAGCCCACTGCTGCAGCGCCTGCTCCAACTGCTGCACCTGGGAAGGGGTGGCGCCCTTCTGGGGGGCAAAGACGGCGGCGGCTCCCAACGGGCCAGTGAGGGGGTTTTGCACATCGCAGAGGCCGCGGACCCGTTTCCCCTGCCAAACAGGCTGTTCGGGGGGCTCGATGCGCGCCAGCCGGGCCAGCTCCGCCCCACCCCAGCCGATGGGATCCCCAGCTCCATCCAACAGGCGATAGCCTAAGGCCTGCGCCATGCCCGCCCCTCCATCCACGGTGGCGGATCCCCCCAGACCTATCCAGATCTCAGCGATGGGATCGCGGCAAACAGCCCGCAGCAGCTCCCCCAGGCCGTAGGTGGTGGTGCGGGTGGGTCCCGCCGCTCCGGTGGCACCAAAGTCAGGCCAGCCACCTGGGCCAGCTCCAGCAGGGCCAGCTCCCCCGCTACCCCATACTCTGCCCACACGGGATCCCCCAGGGGGCCGGTGACCCACAGACCCTTTTTCTCTCCCCCCAGCGTCGGCAGCAATACCTCTAGGGTGCCCTCTCCCCCATCCGCCAAGGGGAGCCGCTCCACCTCGGCCTCCGGCAGCACCTGTTGGATCCCGCGGGCCATGCTCTCTGCCGCCGCCGTGGCTGTTAGGGATCCCTTAAAACTATCCGGGCAAACCAAAATCCGCCGCGGTGGGCTGCTGAACTGGGATCCCTTTGCCTGGAAACCCGCATCCAGCATGGAACCTCCTCGGGCGGCGCTAAAAGGTGGATTGCAAGCCTAGCCCTCCTCCTCTGCTGGCGAAGGCTGATCCGCGCTGGCAGGCTGGGAGGCACTGCCCAAAGATTGCTCCAGGGCTAGGCGCTGCTCCATGACCCGCAGGAAATAGCCGCCCATCATCGCGCCGGAGAGCATTTTGGCCAAGCTCTCGCGGTTGGTGATGATCTGAACCCCGAATTGATCGGAGGGCAAGCTCCCCACCAAGCTGCGGATGTTGTGGCCCAAGATCTCCAGCACTTCTGGGGAAGAATTGCGGGCAATATCCTGAAAGACGCTGGGATCCTGAGATTGCAAGTATTGCCAGAGCCGGTTGTCGGGGCTCGGAGTTTGCAATGCCTCAAAACCAGGGATGAAGTTCAACGGGCTCGCCATGGAGTAACCCAGCTCCACAAACACAGCAGATGCCATCCCAACTGGGCCGCTCGGCCTGATCCCACAGGCCTTTGCCGTTCCCGGAATTTGGGCTATCCCAAAGGTAACACCCCATCCTTACCCTCTCCGGTACGGGATCCCACCCTTCTGCGGCGGCAAATGCCGTACCTAAGTAACGGCCGGGGATCAAGCGCTGGCTTCTGAGGTCTCCTCCTCGGCAACCAAGGCAGCGGGTACCACTGTAACTCCCACAATGCTGTCTTCCGGATCCAGGCGCTGCACCAGCACCCCGGTCGCCTCGCGGGACTGGGTGGGAATGGCCTTGGCCAACTGGCGCATGACAATGCCCCTGGCGGTTACCAACAGGATCTCGTCTTCGGCATTGACGATGCGCAGGGCCGCCAGCTCGTCCGACGCCTGGCGGAACTTGGTGGCGATCACCCCCTTGCCGCCGCGGTTTTGCTGGCGGAAATTGTCGATGGCCGAGCGCTTGCCCCGCCCTTCTTTGGTGATCACCAGCACCCAAGGGTTAGCCAGCTTCTCCCCCTCTCGCTCGGCAGCCATCACCGATTCGGCAGAGATAATATCCATGCTGACGATGTCATCGCCGGCGTTGAGGGTAATGGCCCGCACGCCCCGGGTGGCCCGTCCCAGAGGGCGCAGTTGCTCGTCATCCGCCGGGAAGCGAATGGACATGCCTTGGCGGGTCGCCATGACCACATCATCGCTGGAGCGGGCGCGGCGCACCCAGCGCAGTTCGTCGTTTTCTTCCAGAGAGATGGCAATCAGGCCGTTGGAGCGTACATTGGCAAAGGCGCTGAGGGCCGTTTTTTTGATGTAGCCGCCGCGGGTGAGCATCACCAGATATTCGTCGTCGCTGAACTGGCTCACCGGCACCATGGACGTAACCCGCTCTTCCCGGGTGATCGGCAGCAACTGAACGATGGCGCTGCCGCGGGCGGCGCGGCTCCCCTGGGGGATCTGGTGGGCGGGCAGGGTATAGACTACGCCCCGATTGGTGAAAAAGAGGATGGTGTCGTGGCTGCGACAGGCAAAAAACTGTTCGATGGCATCGTCTTCTTTGATGCGGGCGCCGGCTTTGCCGCGGGTGGCTCGCCCCTGCACCTGGAACTCCTCAAGGCCCATGCGCTTGATATAGCCCTGCTCGGTTAGAAAGATAACCGTCTCCCGATTTTCGATCAGATCATCCGTTCCCAGCTCCCCATCCTCCAAACAGAGGCGGGAACGGCGCGGGCTGGCAAAGCGGGCTTTGAGCTGCTGCAGCTCTTCGCTGATGATCTGCATCACCCGTTCTCGGCGGGCCAGAATATCCCGCAGGTCGGCAATTTGCCTCACCAAGTCTTCGTGCTCGGCCTGGATTTTTTCCGCTTCCAGGGCGGTGAGGCGGCGCAGCTGCATCTGCAGGATCCCGTCGGCTTGGGCTTCACTCAGGCCCAACACCGCCTGCAATTCCTCTCGGGCTGTGGCGGTATCGGCGGCTCCCCGAATGAGGGCAATCACCCGATCCAACTGCCCCAAAGCCAAGAGATAGCCCTGCAGCAGGTGATCTCGCTCTTCGGCTTTTTGCAGCTCGTAGCGGGTGCGCCGCTCGATCACCTCTTCCCGAAAATCCAGAAAAGCCTGCAGCGCGTCCCGCAGGGTCAGGGTGCGCGGCTCGCCGTTGAGGATGGCCAGCATGTTGACCCCGAAGTTGGCCTGCAGGGGGGTTTGCTTGTAGAGGTTGTTGAGCACCACCTGCGGCTGGGCATCCCGCTTTAGCTCGATCACCACCCGCATGCCGCTGCGGTCGCTCTCGTCGCGGATGTCGGCAATGCCTTCCAGTTTTTTCTCGTTGACCAGCTCGGCGATCTTCTCGATCATGGCTGCCTTGTTGGTCTGGTAGGGCAGTTCGGTGATAATGATGGCGTCCCGAACCGGTCGGCCCCGCTGCTCGATCGTCTCCACCCTGGCCACCCCCCGCAGGGTGATGGAGCCGCGCCCGGTGGTGTAGGCTTCGCGGATGCCCTCCTGGCCCATGATCAGCGCCCCGGTGGGGAAGTCGGGGGCCGGGATCCACTGCATCAACTCCAGGCTGGTCAGGTTGGGGTTGTGGATGAGGGCAATCAGGCCGTCCACCAATTCGCTCAAGTTGTGAGGCGGGATGTTGGTGGCCATGCCCACGGCGATGCCGGAAGAGCCGTTTAAGAGCAGTTGCGGGATCCGCGCCGGCAGCACCAGGGGTTCTTGCTGGGATCCGTCGTAGTTGCCGACAAAATCGACAGTGTTGGCGTCAATATCTTGGAGCAGGGCTTCTTGGGCAAAGGCAGTCAGCCGACACTCGGTATAGCGCATGGCTGCCGGCGGATCGTTGTCCACAGAGCCGAAGTTGCCATGCCCATCCACCAGCCGCTCCCGCATGGAGAAATCTTGAGCCATGCGCACCAGCGCATCATAGACGGCCTGATCCCCATGGGGATGGTATTTCCCGATCACATCCCCCACCACGCGGGCACACTTGCGGAAGGGGCGATCCGCCGTCAGGCCCAACTCGTGCATAGCGTAGAGAATGCGGCGGTGCACCGGCTTCAGGCCATCCCGCGCATCTGGCAAAGCCCTCCCGACGATCACGCTCATGGCGTATTCCAGGTAGGACTGCGACATCTCCCGCTGCAGGTCGGTGGAGATGATGCGCGCCGTCGATTCGTTGTCGCTCATGGGGTTGGGTTATCGTTGAGGGATCCCAGTCGGCCTTGGCGCAGTGGGTTCATGGAAGTTTATCGAGAAGCCAACCTTGGCCGTGGCAGAGTAAACTACCCGACCCTGACTGCTTCGCAGTACGGGGCGGGCTTTCGGTAGCCCTGCAGTTAGTAAACTAACCACGAGCCTCTGGGCTGGTTTACGGGCAGCCCCAATCGACCGTTACCAGTGCCCTAAACAGCCGTTTCTGGTGTCCGCAGAATTATTATAGCATTCCTCCCGACACTGACCCTACGGGTACAGTGCGGGGCTCCTGCGCTAGTAAGCTGAAGGTGATTGAATTGAGCAGAAAGCTTTTGTATTCCCAGTCTACCATTCGCCCTTTGTGAAGGCCGGCTGACTTCCAGTAGGAGAGGCTCGGTGGTTCATCGGCGGCCCTCTCTACAGCCTCATGGATCGAGATTTACAGGTGGGCCAAGCGGAGCTGATCATTACCCTGACCGGCATCGACGACACCTTTTCCCAAACCATCCATGCTCGCCACTCCTACTTGGCCGATGAGATTCTCTGGAACCACCGATTTGCCGATATTCTCCACCTGGACAGCAATGGGCATCGCTATGTGGATTACTCCCACTTTCACACCACTCTGCCAGCTTGAGCCCCATGCCTCACTCTGAGTGGGATCCAGATAGGGATCCCTGAGGGAAATCATAGAAGAAAACCTATCATCTAGCGTGATCTCTATAGTAACGTTCAATGATAGGCTGCCCATAGCGTGGAGGGCTTTGGGGCATGCTGAGGCAAGCGAAAGAACAACAGTCCGGCGGCAAGAGATTTCTGGATTGGCACCGACGTCTGAGCCTAGACAACTGGCGCGGGGATCTCTTCGGCGGGCTGACGACAGCGATTGTTTCCTTGCCGATGGCCTTGGCCTTTGGGGTGGCTTCGGGGGCAGGGCCGGTGGCGGGCTTGTACGGAGCAGTATGCGTGGGCTTTTTTGCGGCTCTGTTTGGGGGTACGCCCACGCTCATCTCCGAACCCACCGGGCCGATGACTGTGATGATGACGGCGGTGGTTGCTAATGTTACAGCTCGTTACCCGGAGCAGGGGCTGGGGCCGGCCTTCACCGTGGTGATGCTGGGGGGCTTATTTCAGATCCTGTTTGGATCCCTGAAACTGGGCAAGTACATCACCCTCATGCCCTACAGCGTTATTTCCGGCTTTATGTCCGGGATCGGCTGGATCATGATTTTGCTGCAGATCCCGCCGCTTTTGGGCCACGCCAGCCAGGGGGGAGTGATTGGGGCGGTGCAGAACCTGCCGACCTACCTGCTCAACCTCAAGATGCCAGAGCTGGGGCTGGGGCTGCTGACGCTTGCTATCCTTTTTGGCTATCCCAAGCCCTGGCGACGGGTGGTGCCGCCGCAGTTGGTGGCTTTGCTCGTGGGCACGCTGGCGGCCAGCTTGTTTATGGCCGATTGGGATTTGCGGCGCATTGGCCCCATCCCCACCGGTTTGCCGCAGTTGCAGTGGCCGCAGTTGCCCTTTGCTTCTCTAGCTAACCTGGTGCTGGATGGAGTGGTGCTGGGGATGCTGGGCTGCATCGATACCCTCTTGACGGCAGTCATTGCCGATAACCTCACCCGCACCCGCCACGACTCCGACCAAGAGCTGATCGGGCAGGGGATCGCCAATATTGTCTCTGGCTTCCTGGGGGGCTTACCGGGAGCCGGCGCCACCATGGGCACAGTGGTGAACATCCAGTCGGGCGGACGTACCCCTCTAGCCGGCATTACCCGAGCGTTAATCCTGCTGATGGTGGTGCTGTTTGCCGCTCCCCTCACGCAAGGGATCCCAATGGCGGTGCTGGCAGGGATCGCCTTTAAGGTGGGGGTGGATATCCTCGACTGGAGCTTCCTCAAGCGGGCCCACCGCCTTTCCCTCAAAGGGGCAGCCATCATGTACGGAGTGATGTTCATGACGGTGTTTGTGGATCTCATCGCTGCAGTGGGAGTGGGAGTGTTTGTGGCCAACTTGCTCACCATTCAACGCCTCAGCGAGATCCACTCCGAAGAGGTGAAAGCCATTACCGATGCCGATGATGCGGTGGATCTCACTCCCCGTGAGAGGGAATTGCTACGCCAGGGACGCGGCCAGGTGTTGCTGTTTTACCTGAGCGGGCCGATGATCTTCGGGGTTTCCCAAGCCATTTCCCGCCAACATCAGGCGGTGGCCTCCTGCCAAGCGCTGGTGGTGGATCTATCAGATGTGCCGATGCTGGGAGTTTCGGCGACGCTATCCTTGGAAAATGCCATCCGCGAGGCCCTGGATCGGGGCAAACAGGTGTGGATTGTTGGGGCCAAGGGCCGGATCCGGCAGCGCCTAGAAAGCCTGCATCTGCCACTGTCCCCAGAGCGGTTTGTGGACAGCCGTGAGGTGGCCTTGGCCGAGGCTGTTGCCCAGTTGGGCTTGCCGCTCGAGGCCAGTCCCCTGGTTTGAGTAACCCCAATTGGCCTGAGCCACAAAGCTGCGGGATCCGTTTGCCAGATCTAGGTTGTGTTGATCTTTCATTTGAGCCAAGAGAGAGCACTGACGAGATAGAGAAAACTCAAGAAGTTCCTGGCCAATTTGTCAAAACGAGAAAATAGATGCCGGTAC
>NZ_JANSHM010000062.1:0-16961 GCF_047461635.1 Synechococcus sp. W55.2
GACTGGGACACCTTGAGCTTGCAGGAGACGGTCAGGACTTGGGTCATGGTTCTATCATAACTTCCGCATTCCTCCCGGCACTGACCCTACGGGTACAGTGCGGGGCTCCTGCGATTTCTAGCTGACCTATCCGTTTGTCGATCTTGTTGGGGCTGTCTACTGACTTTGAGGATTCAGCTATGTTACAGACAAGGTTCAGCACTAGACTACCGCTTTTTCCGGTGGTACCCATCCCAGCTTTCAAGGATCCCAACTGAACTTAGCCGTGAACTTCAGCCTCAAACAGCGGCAAGGCCCAAACGACTCTAGCTTGCCAAAGCCGGGAGCGGGGGGATGCGAATGTCTTCCAGCATCTGCATCGGCTCCCGTTGGGGCTGCTCCTGCTCATCCAAAACCCAGCTCACCACCTCTTCTGCCTTGCCCTCGCGCACACTGACGATCACACAGGAAAAGCCCCAAGGAAAAGCATGCTGCCGATCAAACTCGGAGGGAATGGCCGCATGGTTGGGATGGGAGTGATAGGTGCCCAGGATCCCCAGCCCTTTGCGCACCGCATGGTCGTTGGCCCGCTTGAAATCCGCCGGATCGATCAAGAAGCGGCGGCGGCTGGATTCTCCGTCTGCCAGAGGGTTTTCCGCTTGATCCCAGGTGTTGGTCACCGACCAAAGCTCGTGGATGATCTTGTCGGATCCCCGGATTTCCCCAATTAAAATGCCGCAGCTCTCGTGGGGAAAGGCTTGTTCGCCGTGCTGGCGGATGCTGTGAAGGTGGTCTGCCGAGAGGTAGAGGGCCATGAATCTCGCCTTTGCCGATGGAGTTACCGTTCTTTTATTCTGGCACAAGTTGGCCGGGGATCCCTCAACTTAGCTACAGCGGATGCCATTGGGGCGCAACGGGCAGGCCGTTCCGCAGAGGCCACCGCTGCTGAAAATGTTCGGCCACCAGTGTGGCGCGGTCAGACCCGTCCATCGAGTGAACCCAGAGGTGGCTCTGGCTTTGGAGGGGTGACGGGGGCATAGTGGGGGCAACCCTGGCACGGCCCTTGGGGATGGACGGCACAGCGCAACCAAGCCGAGTGGGCACTGAAAACACAAGAGGGATCCCCCAGGGGTGGGCCAAATTCGCCGGCCCGTTGACGGCGCAGCAGCACCACTTGCCGTCGCCAATCTTGCAAAAATCGGCTGTAGGCGCGTTCTCGCCAGCGACGCTTGGCCGCATGTTCTAGGACACGGACGGTAAGGTTATCCAACATGGAACGATCACCCAAGGAAGAGGCCAACAGGCTGGGAGTTACCAAAAAACTGGGTCTAAAGCCCCGCCCTAAGGCCTACGGCCCGCTGACGCGACTAGGGCGGCTTTGTGCTATGATGCCCGCAGCGGCAGGGTAGTCAACCGCTCTAAAAACCCAACAGTCTAACGACTGGATACAGCCTCAGCAGGCTTTATGGTTGTTGTTTGCAACGGTACCTAAGGGCATTAGGGAACCGCTCTGGGTGCTAGAGCTTGCGCAGCGCTTGGGGGAACGCCTGGGGAGACGAGCACCGCTGCCGTGGAGGGGCAACCCAACACGATAAGTGCTGTCGCAGAACCAGGAACCAGAATCTCCTGCCTTTAGGCAGGGGAGCATGTCAAGTTGGATGGCTGAGAACCTCAGGATGGCACACACTGGCGAGAAGAACCCAAGAATTGCAAACTCTCCTTGAGTTCAGTTTAAGTTTGTGGAGTTTCTTCCGATGGCTCTGGCTGCTGGTGGCGGGCCTGGGCCCGTTGCAGGGCTTCTCGCACCACAGCAAAGCCCGTTCCCCCGGTGCTGAGCCGCGTGGCCACCACCTGGCGGGGCTCAATGGCCGTCAAAATGTCCGCCTCAAAGGCCGGGTGGAAGGTTTTCCAGCGCTCCAAGGGCAGATCCCGCAGCAGGATCCCTTCTGCCAAACAAATGCGCACAATCTGCCCCACCAAATCATGGGCTGTGCGAAAGGGGATCCCTTTGCGCACCAGGTAGTCGGCCACATCGGTGGCGTTGGAGAAATCTTCCTGCACAGCAGCGGCCATGCGCTCAGGTTGAAATTGGATCCCTTCCCGCAGCAGAAGGGTCATCGCCTCTAGGCAGGCTTTCAGGGTATCGACCGTGTCGAATAGCCCCTCTTTGTCTTCTTGGAGGTCTTTGTTGTAGGCCAGCGGCAGCCCCTTCAAGGTGACCAACAAAGCCTGGAGATGGCCAAACACCCGCCCCGCCTTGCCGCGCACCAGCTCCGGCACATCGGGATTTTTCTTCTGGGGCATGAGGCTGGAGCCGGTGGCACAGGCATCGGTGAGGGTGACAAAGCCGAACTCCTGGGAAGCCCAGAGGATCATCTCTTCCGAGAGGCGGCTGAGATGCACCAAAATCAAGCTGGCGGCAGCGTGGAACTCCACCAGGTAGTCCCGGTCGCTGACGGCATCCAAGCTGTTGGCGCTGATCCGCTCAAATCCCAGCAGATGGGCGGTGAGCTGCCGATCGATGGGCAGAGAAGTGCCGGCCAAAGCCCCGGATCCGAGGGGGCAGACATTCACCTCTTCCCACACCCGCCCCAGCCGTTGCCAGTCTCGCCAGAACATTTCTTCATAGGCCAAGAGGTGGTGGGCCAAGCTAATCGGCTGAGCCCGTTGCAGATGGGTGTAGCCGGGCAGGATCGTCTCCAGATGCCGCTCAGCCAAGTCCAACAAAACTCCGCGCAGCTCCCAGAGGGCTTGACGAAGGTGATCGATTTGATCCCGCAGATAGAGGCGCAGATCGGTGGCCACTTGGTCATTGCGGGAGCGCCCGGTATGCAGTTTTTTTCCCACTTCCCCCACCAAAGCCACCAAACGACGCTCGACGGCATAGTGGACATCCTCTGCCTCTGGATCGGGCCGGAAGGTGCCGGCAGCCGCTTCCTGTTGGATCTGCTCCAATCCCCACCGGATCTGGTCGGCCTCTTGCTGGGTCAGGATGCCACAAGCGGCCAACATCTGCACATGAGCCAGGGATCCGGCCACATCGTAGGGCAGCAGGCGGATGTCGAAGCCGATACTGGCGTTGAAGCGGGCAATGGCAGGGTGCAGGGATCCCTCGAAGCGTTGGCTCCAGGGGCGAGGGGTGGAAGTTACCGTCGGCTCAGACATCGGCTGGGAACTGGGAGAATGGGAAGAAAGACCCCGCTGCAGAAGAAAAAGCACAAAAACCAAATACCGACGGCCAAAACCCCGCCGGCTCAGGCCAACTGGATCCAGCTAGAGCAATGGCGACAAGGCTCTAGTGGGAGCTGGTGATGCTCTTGAGCATGTAGCCCGCCACGATCCCTATCAAAAGCGCCCAAATTTGGCCCGATTCCACAAAGCCATTCCAACCCTTGCGGATATCGCCCAGCACATCCTGTCGGAACACCTGCCCGACAATCATTTCCGTCTGGAAAGCCGTGGGGGCCGGCAAGTAAACCGAAGCGGTCTCAGACCCAGAAGAAGAGAAGTTCATGGTTGTACCTCAGGTGTAAATAACACAGTGCAGCCAACCTGGTAGCTCCACCAGCTAGAGCTTACCCTGAGTTTAAGCCTTCTGTGGCTAGGCTGGCTCAGAGTCCGGCAACACCTTCAACACCACCAGCGTTGTATCGTCCACGGGCTCAGGCCGCAGGGAAATTTCATCCTGCAACAGGAGCTCTGGATCCGCAGGCAGCCACAGGGGAAGAGGATGGGATCCCCGACGGCCTCGGAAGGCATCCATCTGCTCAAACAAGCTCTCCAAAATGTCTTCGGGGGAGTCGTAGCGACGGGCAGCGTACTGGATGGCGTCCATCAGCCCAGAGGTTTCCAAGCGCTCGCCGCGGGTGTTGGCTGTCTCCGTGTAGCCATCGGTGTAGTACACCACCACATCCCCGGGTTGCAGTTGCACGCAGCTTTCCGAGTAGTGGCTGTTTTCTTCCAAGCCGATCAGCGCCCCCTCTGTGTCCAGGGGTTGAATTTCTCGGGTGCGGGCCTGCCACCACAGGGTGGGGTTGTGGGCCGCGTTGCTGAAGCAGAGGCGATGGGAGCGGGGATCGTACTCCGAATAAAACAGGCTGATGAAGCGATTGGAGTTTTCCAGGTCACTGTACATGGCCCGGTTCAGATGTTGTAGAACACGGGCCGGCGAATGGCGGTTGAGGGCCTCCGCCCGCACCATGGCGCGGGTCATGGTCATCAACAGGCCGGCGGGCACCCCTTTGCCCATCACATCCCCAATGACGATGGCCAAGCGAAAGCCTGCCGTTTCTTCAGATGAGTCGGATGTTTCCAGGCGTTCGCCGGGAATCTTGATGAAGTCATAGTAGTCGCCCCCCACTTTGCTGGCCACCCGGCAACGGGCTGCCAAGCGAATCCCCTTGACTTGAGGGCACTCCCGAGGTAGCAGTTGGGTCTGGATGTAAGAGCCAATCTCCATTTCTTTTTCCAGGGCCATCTTGCGGCGCAAGGCTGCCGTCAAGCGGTCATTTTCGATGGCCACCCCTGCCTGATCGGCGACCAAGCGCAACAGTTGTTGGCGACGTTCATCCCAGTGGTAGCCAGGCTGACGGCTGAAGACGTACAAGCGACCCTGGACAGAGTTGCGAATCAGCAGCGGCGTGCCGAAAAGGCGTACATCCGGCCCCAAGCTCTGGCGGAACCGTTCGTCCAAGAGGTGTTCAAGGGCAGGGATCTTAACAGACAGGGATCCCTCCGTTTTGAGAATGGGCTCTTGAGCCGAGAGGGTCTGGGTAATTTGCTCCATCTCAGCCCGAATCTGCTCGCGGTGATTGAGATCAGAGCAATGCAGTTGATCCAACTGGATGGTGCCGTTGGGATTGAACAAAACCAGGGCTCCGCCTTCGGCATCGGTCAGTTGGCTGGCCACAAAAGCCGTCAGCTCCAGGATCTGGTTCAAGTTGTTAAAAGAGCGCAGAGCAAAAGCCAGCCACGCCAGCAGATACTGCATCCGATGGTGTTCTCTCTCCAGTTCTGCCACCCGATCCGGCATTGCAGGGGCAGGCACAATGGCCGGCTTGACCTCCGGCAGCTCTCTATCATCGGACGCAACGGCACCTGAAGAGGTGGGATCCTCATCCTGGCCGGTCTGAGCTGAGCGCAAGTCCCCCGAATTGTCCGTGGGCGACAGCGACGGAGCATTAGGGGGGAGGGGATTTTTGCCCGAATCCTGGGCCAGCAAGGACTCTGACCACAAAGAATCTGACAGCCCGGCAGGGGGCTGCCCTAAAACGGCCTTTTGGGGGCTGTGATCATCCATCGGGAAGACTGGCGTTAATCCCTTGGAAACGTAACGAAACAGCTTAGCAAAAATATCACAAGCTTCATCACACTCATCCCTCACACCCGGCGAGGCTGACGGGATCCCTGGCACAGCTCTCGGTAGAGCTGTTCCACCTGGCTGAGGTTGTGGCTGAGGGTATAGCGCTCCAGCACCCGCTGGCGGGCCTTCATCCCCAGCAGTTGGGTAAACTCCCGTTGATCCCGCAGCAAAGGCAACAGCGTTTGCAGCTCCGCCGTCACCCGTGTCGGATCCAGCAGGATCCCGGCTCCATCGGCCAAAACCTCGCCATCGGCACCCACATCGGTGGCCACTGCTGCCAGCCCACAGGCCATCGCCTCCAACAGGGACAAAGAGAGCCCCTCGATTAAAGAGGGCAAAATAAACACATCGGCTCCTCGCAAGATCTCGATGCGTTGCTGCTCGTCGGCAATATAGCCCAGCCAGTGGATCCCATGTTGAAGGGTGTAGAAGGGCTTGAGGGTGTTGAGCAGCGGCCCATCCCCCACGATCAGCAGACCACACTTCTCCCCCATTTGGGAGTGTTTCCAAGCCTTGAGCAGGGCCTCCAGGTTTTTCTCCGGCGAAACCCGCCCCTGATAGACGAAGATCCGCTCCAGTCCCAACCGCTGTTTGAGGGTGGAGGGCCCAGGCGCATACTTGTCCACATCGACCCCATTGGGAATGACCACCACCTGCTGGGGGCTCACCCCCAGTTTGACCAAGATCTCCCGTTGCGTTTCCGAGAAGACAATGGTGCGGTGATAGTTGGCCAAACACGGGGCGTAGAGCTGGTAGGCCAAGTATTGGGTGCGAGAGGCGATGTTGCGCCGCCGCCGGTCGAAGGCCGGGTGGAAGGTGGCCACCAGCGGCTGGTTGAGCTCAGCACAGATCTCCGGCAGCACAAAGTCGATGGGAGAAATGGTCAAGGAGGCATGCACCAGATCCGGCTGCAATTCCTTGAGGGCCTGGGTGAGCAACCGCTTGGCGTTGGGGGCCGGGATCGTGTAAATCTGCGACTTGTACAGACAGGGGAGGGAAACGTCTCGACGATCCAGCTCCGCCCTCCAGCCTTCACCTCCAGGATCCAGGGCGGGCGGTTGGCCCTCGTTGGTGAAGTGAAAAAAGCTCACTTGATGCCCTCGATCCAAAAGGCCGTTGGTCATCTCGCGGCTATAGGTGACGTTGCCACAGAAAGGTGTCTTTTTGCCTATCCAGGCGATGTGCATGGGCGGATCCCCGCGGAGCTGAAACGCTGAGCTGCAAAGGGAGTCTCGATTCTTAAACCTCTACAAGAGTAGCAGAGTTAGCTCCTGCCTTGGCCCGTCCCCTCGGAAGAGGATATCCAACCTCGCGCTGCGGCAGGATTTACGAGACCTCTCTGCCCAATAGGCTCCAGGTGTACAGCCCCGCCAGCCCCGCCAGAACAGACAGGGCCACAAACATCCAGGGAAGGCCAAGGCGGGCTTCTGCCAATCCCGTGAACACCAGCGGCAAACTGAGGGCAATGTTGGCGGCGTTGTTCTGGAGCCCAAAGATCTTGCCTCGCAGATGGTCAGGCGTTTCCTCTTGGATCAAGGTTTGCATCGGCACCGCCACCAAAGCCCCCCCACAGCCCAACAGGGCAATCCAGCCCAAGCTGGGCAGCAACCAGTGGGTCGTCCAGGATAGGGCTGCCAGAGCCCCACAGAGCAGCAGGGATCCCAGGCCAACCCAGGCGCGGCGGCTCACCCGTCGGCCCGTATGGCCCACCCAAAAGGCGCCGATCCCCATGCCTAGGCCAGCAGCCGCCAACAACACCCCGAACTGATCCGGCTTCAGCTCTGCCATCACTTCTGCCATGCGCACCGCCAACACTGCCAGCGCCGCAAACAGCGAGTAGAGCACCACCACCTGCACCAAGGCAGCTCGGATCAGGGGCATCTGGCTGACATATTGCAGGCCCAAGCGGAGATCTTCCCAGAGGTGGGGGACTTCCCAACGCCGGGGCTCTAGCTTCTCGTGGGGTTGCAGCAGCAACAGCAGGGATCCCGCCAAGAGGTAGGCTCCTCCCACCAACAGCTCCGGCCCCACTTCCCAGCCCGGCAACCAATGGCGTACCCAACGATCTGCCAGGGTTAACAGCGGCTCCCCCACGGCAAACCCGACGATCAGCGAAGCCATCATCGTGGTGGTGTACAGGGAGTTGGCCGCCAGCAGCTCTCGCTTCGGCAGGATCAGGGGCAAAGTCGCCTGCTCGGCAGGAGCAAAAAACTGGGTCAGAACCGAGACGGCAAAGCTCACCAGCAACAGCCCCGCAAACCCCAAGGGGATCCCCGGCCAAAGGTCGCGCCCGGCAGTGAGCCAGAGCAGCGGCGGCAACAGCAGCACTAGGATCCCACGCGCCAGGTTGGAGAGCACCAACACTCCTTTTTTTAGCCAGCGATCCACAAACACCCCCGCCAGGCTGCCCAGTAGCATCGCCGGCAGCGTAAAAGCCAGCATGATGGCCGAGACCCAACCGCTGATGGAAGCCCCTTCCGGCTGAAATTCGCGGGCAACCAACCCAATCAGCAGCACCAACAACACCTTGTCCGCCAACTGGGAACACGCCTGCCCCATCCACAGCAGCAGGAAATTGCGCCGGCGCAGCACGGTTACAAAGTTGCTCAGGCCCGGCTCAGACAGACCTTGATCTTCCTTCTCTGCTTTTTGCCCCTTTTCGGGATCCTCAGGGGGTGGCTTTGGCAAGGGATCCCCGGAAGAAGGCTCCAGCAAGCTGAGGGTGGAGCTTGCTGTCGGCTCAGGCGAGAGAGCTTCTGACTTCAGTCCCCAACTTGGCGTTGATGCAGGTAGATCCCGGAGAGGGGAACTGGGGTGGCAGATCCCTGCCCCTCCTTGTGGCCAATCCCATCGTTGCTCCCAAGTCATGATGCTCCCCAGGTGACCTGCCCATTTCCCCGACGTCGATGCCCCAACGGACGTCAGCAGACGAAAGCAGAAACAAGGTGCCCCGATCTTATCTTGGCCCGCCTTCCAATCCACCAACCCAAATCTTGGGAATCGGCAGGCTTATCCTTCTGCGGCAGATAGAGAGCGCAAGGGATCCGGGATCGACTCGCTGGGAGCCACAAAGCTGCCCTTCTCTACAAAGGTTAAGCGCAGGCTCAGCCAACGAATAAAATCCGCGTTGGTGGATACCACTGCCCCCAGGGGCTCCTTCAACTTGTCCCGCAGGGGCTTTAACTCTGGAGCCTCCATGAAGGCCGGCTGCGGCACCCAGAAGAAATCGACAGGGTGATGGTGCTCCTCGCAGTATCGACGACGCTCCTCCAACACCTCTTCCAGGGGCTCAGAACGCAAGAAGGACAGGCTGGCAACGACAAAATGATAGGTGGCCAGTTCGGCTGCAGACATAAGACTAAGATCGCTAGGTCGCTGTGAAACTATCAAGCTGTGAAACTATGCAAGAGTAAAGGCCAGAGTCGGGCGTCCACGGCTTCCGCTGCGAGCTCTGGCTCTATCCTTTAGAGATGGGCAGATTTGAGCAGGTGCGGGGCCGGATCGCGGGAGCTACACAGGGGCTGACAGTCTTCCAACTGCTGGAGAACGGGCAGCCGCGCCATCACTTCCTCAGGGGGCATGGAGTGTTCTGAAGCCTGCTTGAGGGTCGGTAGAGCCTGAGCTGCCCATTCCCGAGCCCAAGGAGCGGACTCAGGAGTTTCCTTCTGCTCCAACAGCTCTTGGCAGAGGGCGATTGACCGCTCCAAGTCGCCGCTGCCCTGATAAGCCATAATCAGAGCCACACGAGCCAAAACGCATTCTTCCGGATTTGCCCTCGAGCCATTGCGCTCGCTCAGGCGGTGCTCCTGTCTCTCTTGGATGGAACAGCAGTAGCAGAACGACTCGAGAAGGTTGATCGCCTCCAGGTAGCGCTCCTGCTTGAGAGCAGTAATGCCGGCGCGGAGGGATCCATGAGGGTGAGACATGAGCCTAAGCACAAGAAAAAGATCTTAGACGGACTTGCACCCAAGGGTTATCCAGTTAGTGACCCGTCTTCTTATCCAAGGTTTCGTGTCTAAAACTACTATACACCCTCTGGACAAGTGGCCGCCGACTTACTCCTTCTCTTAAGCTTGTGGAAGGGGCGATCAACCTTTACGGGCTAGGGTGTAGGTGCTGACATAGTGAGTTTCTCGGCGCAACACCGCACAGCCTGCCTGCTGCAGGCGCGCCCCCAAATCGTCGTGGATATAGTCGCGGTAGTAGGGTTCGTGGAAGGTTTGCATAAAGGCTTCCATTGTCTCCTTCAGCTCTGGCGAATCCAGCAGTTGCACTGAGTCGCAGATGACCACCACGCCCCCTGGCTTCACCACCCGACTTATCTCGTGGATAACGTTCTGCCGAGCTGGGCCGGGCAGCTCGTGAAAGAGAAAAACGCTGATAACGGCATCGAAGGTGGCGTCGGCATAGGGCATGGCCTCGGCGTTGGCGCGGATAAGCTGGGGCAGTTCCCCCGGCAGCTCCTGCAAGAGTCGGTTGGCCTTGCGCAGATAGGCGGGGGAAAGATCCAGACCGTACAAAGCCGCTTTGGGCAGGGATCCCCGCAGCAAGCGCAGCATCCGCCCCGTGCCACAGGCTACATCGAGGATGTGGGGGCTGACCAAGGTGGGATCCAAGGCATCTTTGAGCAGGCGAATCACCCGACGGCGCATCGCGTCCGCTGTGCCCCCAAACAGCAGCTCCACCTGCAGGTCATAAAGCTCAGCCGAGCTGTCGCTCAGGTAGCCGTTGGTTTGGTAATGGAAATTTTGCAGGTAGTATTTCGGATAGCCCTCGGTGGAGATGTCTTGAGAAAACTCTTGGTAACGCTTGCTGTGAACCCGCCGAGTAATTTGCGGCAAATCCAACCACACCTGTGGGTAATAGCGGGCAAAGTCCAGCCAGGGGTTGTCGAACAGGAGCGCGTGAGGGTAGTACCCTGCCTCAGCATCTTGCCAGTCCGCTTGCAGGAGTTGTTCGTAACGGGCCCGCAACACCTGTAGCGTGTCAGCGCTCACCCGCACCTTGGCCCGCGGCGGCGGGGTCCTCCCGGAGGAGAAGCTTTGCAGATCCCTGAGCACGGAGAGCATCAGATCTGAAGCTTGGGTGGAGAGCGCTTTGTGGGCAAAGCCGAAGATGTTTTTGCCCCACTGAAAAGCGCGGTAGGCAGCTTCTCCGACTGGAGATGGGATCGGCAGCGACAGCTCAGGACTTAGTTGTAGGCTCATAACCCTGCAAGGTGCGAATGAAGAATGAAGGCTTAACGTTTGTTTACACTTAATTATAGCAAGGCGGCCACGCCGGGCCGGCAGCCGCTGGGCGCGGGGAAAACCTGGCGGAATTGGATCCCTGAGCACACCCCATCTGGCCAAGCAGGGGAGTACTCTAGTGGTGTCCTCAAAAGGATGTCCCCGATTGCCCTATGAGCTGGAGGAAGGGGCTGATCAGGTCGATTTGATAATGGGAAGAGGGAGCGCCTCAGCATGACAACCAAGACGGTGTTGGTCATTGACGATAGCATCATGATTCGCAAGATGGTGGCCAGCATCTTGGCCGATCAGTTCCAAGTGGTGGAGGCCAAAGACGGGTTGACAGGGCTGGAAGCGGCCAAAAAACATCACCCCGACCTGATCCTGCTGGATTTTGTCATGCCCAAGATGGATGGCTACGACACCTTGCAGGCCATCCGCCGCGAAGACAGTCTGAAAAATACTCCTATCATCATGATGTCGGGGCTGAAGGAACAGGTGACTGTCCGCATTCCTGAGCCCTTTGTCGATTTTGATTTCATCGAGAAACCGTTTGAGGCAGATGCCCTTTTGGCTCTTATCCAAAAGGTCCTCCAGGTTGCCCCTGCCGCTGCACCGGAGCCGGGATCCGAAACCAACACCCAACTGATTCTGAACCGGCTCACCGCCATCGAGACGCTGCTGATTCAAGGTACGGAAAACTTGATCCAGCGGGAGGTGGTGGCGCGGCTTTCTGGGATCAACCAATGCCTGGCGCGTCAGGAATCCCGCAGCAGCAATCTGGAGGCCCAGATCAGCAAGCTCGCCGGCGAAGTGGAGCGACATGCCCAGAGTTTGGCCTTGATCGTCAAGGAGCTGCGACAGATCCGTAAACTTCTAGGAGGATCCTGATGTCTGAGAGGGTTTTTGAGCGAGCTTATCGACACCTAGATGCGGTGACGGCTCTATTTGTGGCCGTGCTGCTGATTTCCAACATCGCCTCGACCAAGATCGTTCTTCTGGGGCCCTTTACCTTTGACGGGGGCACCATTCTCTTCCCCCTCAGCTATATCTTTGGCGACATCCTCACCGAAGTCTATGGCTATGCCCGCTCGCGACGGGTGATCTGGCTGGGATTTCTCTCGGCGGCCCTCATGTCGGTGACATTCATGATCGTGGGATCCCTGCCTGCGGCCCCCGACTGGCCCTATCAAGAAGCCTACGACCAGATTCTGGGCCTGACGCCCCGCCTTGTGCTGGCCAGCTTAATCGCCTATTGGGGAGGCAGCTTTGCCAACGCCTATGTACTGGCCCGCATGAAGGTGTGGACGCGGGGACGGTGGCTGTGGACACGCACCATCGGCTCTACCCTGGTGGGCCAAGCGGTGGATACTGGACTGTTTGTCACCTTGGCCTTCTGGGGGGTGTTCCCTGGCCTGGGCAGCTTAATACTCTCCAACTATGTGTTCAAGTGTGCCGTTGAGGCGGCGTTCACGCCCCTGACCTATGCCATTACCGGCTGGCTAAAGCAGCAAGAGCAAGAAGACTACTTCGATGTGGCAACCGACTTTAACCCCTTCCGCCTCCAGCCTGTGTCTAGATGAATCCATCAGCCGCCTCAACGGATCTGGCCTTGGGAGGGATCCTATTTTGGTATAGTCAGAGCGTCATCCTATTTATCCTGCTGCCATCCGGTGTTACCGGGAGCTTTTATCCAAGACAAGACTTTTGTGAGGGATCCGCAAGATGATGCTCGTTTTCCAAATTGCTTTGTTGGTGTTGGTGCTTTACAGCTTGCTCTTGGTGGTGGCGGTGCCGGTGCTCTACAGCTCAGCCAGCGACTGGAGCCGGGCCAAGAATGTGATTTTGGTGGGATCCCTGATCTGGGTGCTGATGGTGATCGGGGTGGGGGTGCTGAGTTTCCTCAAGTGAAGAAGCAGTAGAAGGGCAGGGGCATCTTGCCGTTACAATCGGCGCTGTGGGGGGCTGCACTGTGGGTATGGTGGCCCAAAGTTTTTGTTGAGATCTCTGCCAGAACTGCGTACTTGCGCACCCCGGTGAGCCCTAGGCTCTCTCGGTAGAGGGGATCCCATCCTCTACAATGGACGGCGAGGCGTCGGCCTTGCTTGCCATCGGTCAGGCTGTCTACAGGCCGCGCTAGTGAGCTTTGAAGGTGCTGAGGTGTTTCAACCAGCGGAGGTTTGGGTGTTGAGAGCAGTGATGAGAGCAGGGAAATGTTCGCAGGAACTTGGCCTTGCTCGGCGAGGCATGAGGCTGGCCTTGGCGGTTCTGGTGATGGGGAGCCTGGGATCCCTGGTGATGCCCCATTCTGCAGAGGCGCAGTCGGGTTTGGTGATCACCGGCAGTGAGGGGGTGCCTGTCCTCAGCTATCGGCTCGATTTTGGCGGGGTTCGCAGTCGTTTGGATCGCTATCGCCTGACCATTCCCCCCCAGAATGTGGCGGTGGCAGAAGTGCAGATCAACGGGGACAGGAATTTCGATGGCCGCATCGATCCGGAAAGTGTCCGCCTGGAGGTAGAAGGCCGGCCTGTAGAGCTGGATCAAGTGTACTGGAACGAGGAGTTTCGCTCTCTAGAGGTGGTGGCCCGTCAACCCATTGCTGCCGGTCAGGAGATCCGTCTGGTGCTCTCCAACGTGCGCAACCCTTCATCTGCCGGTATCTACCGTGTGGAGGCGCGGGTACGGGGTACGGAACCCAACCCCCTCTTCCGGAATGTGGGCAACTGGCTGATTACCATTGAAGACCCAGAGCGGATTGGCTTCTGATCTATTGACCCGATGATCTGACCTACTGTTGATCTTTGCGGCGATCCTATAGGCACAGCCCTTTTGCGGGTCTGGGACAGCGACACCCAAGTTCCCGGCCAGTTGGGGTGGGATCCCTCTGCAAGTGTTTGTTCGCCGTGGTATGGGCTGCTGGAAAAAGCCGGAGTTCTGAGTTTTTCTAAGAATGGGGATTGTGCAAATCCGGCAAGTTTGGGTGGGGGAGTGTTTACCTTGTTGCTTGCTGACACTTGGTATCCCGATTGGTGGCAGGCTCTAATTTTGGGCATGGTGCAAGGGATCACCGAATTTCTGCCCATTAGCAGCACGGCCCATCTGCGGGTGTTTCCGGCTTTGGTGGGGTGGCCGGATGCGGGAGCTTCGTTTACGGCGGTGATCCAGTTGGGCAGTTTGGGGGCGGTGCTGATCTACTTTGCCTCTGACCTGCGCCAGTTGCTCCTGGGCTCCTGGAAAGCCTGGCGAGAACGAGATTTCCAGCAGGAGCCTTGGCGGCTGTCGGTCGGGATCTTGGTGGGAACGGTGCCGATTGTGGTAGTGGGGTGGGCCATCAAGGCCATTTGGGGATCCCCACCCCGCCAGTTGTGGGTGATCGCCACTGCAGCCATTGGCTTGGCTTTGTTGTTGGGCTGGGCAGAGCAAACGGGCAAACGCCAGCGAGACCTTCACAGCTTGGGCATTGGGGATGGGATCTGGGTGGGGCTGGCCCAAGCTTTGTCCCTGATCCCTGGGGTGTCGCGCTCCGGCTCGACGCTGACGGCAGGGCTGTTTCTCCATTTGCAACGCCCGGCTGCCGCTCGCTACTCCTTCTTGCTGGGGATCCCGGCGCTCTTTTTGGCGGGGGTAGAAGAGTTGATCTCTGAGTTCAGGGCAGAGGCGCTGCTGTCGCAGGGGTTGGGCACTCTTTCTGCTTTTGTCTTTTCCTATCTCTCTATCGATTGGCTGATTCAGTTTTTGCAGCGCAGCAGCACCTGGCTGTTCATCGTCTATCGGATTGGCTTTGGCCTGTTCATTTTCTTGGGGTTGGCCCTGGGGTTCCTGAAACCCTAGGCTGGGTTTTGCAGCTCCTTCCTTCACCCTTGCTCCCGCAGGCTCTGCAGCGCCTTGGGCAGGTGCTCCGCCAGGTGGGCCGGATCCACCCCTGTTAGACCGCGTTCCCGCGCCAGCTGGATAGCCGCTTGGGCATGCCACCACACCCCGGCACAGGCGCAACTGAGCAGCTCAGCAATCTCCAAGGGCCGACCCACTTGGGCCGTTCGGCGGGCCACCAGGCCACCAATCAGGCCAGTCAAGACATCGCCGCTGCCACCGCGGGCCAAAGCCGGTGTGCTCTCCGGGTTCACCCAGCATTCCCCAGTCGGAGAGGCGATCACCGTCCGCGCCCCTTTCAAAACCACCACTGCTCCACTCTGGGCTGCCGCCCTTTGGGCTGCCTCGATGCGATCCCCAAGCGGGATCCCTGGAAAGAGCCGCCGAAATTCCCCCAGGTGGGGGGTGAGAATGGCTTGGATCCCGTTTTCTGGCAGGCGCTCTACCCCCATCTCCGCCAGAGCATTGAGGCCATCGGCATCGATAACCCAGGGGATCCCGGCCCAATCCCGCAGCAGGAGTTCCAGCAGCGGTAAGCGGGTTTCTCCCAAGCCCGGCCCCACGGCCACCGCCTGAAAGGGTTTCTCGGCCACCTGGGGCAAAGCGGGGATCCCCTCCCAGGCATAGACCAAGACTTCCGGCAGGGCGCTGTGGATCACTCCTTTCAACTCCGCCGGCACCGCCATCGTCACCATACCCACCCCACTGGCGCGGGATCCCAGCCCCGCCAACAGGGCCGCCCCGGCATAGGCCGCCGAGCCTGCCACCCCTAGCAGGGATCCCTGGCGGTATTTGTGGGTATCCAAAGGGGGATCCGCGGGAAAGTGCTGCCAAGGCCGCAGCAACAACCGGGGAACCTCATCCTCTGGGCAGGCCCAAGCGGGGATCCCAAAATCAACGCGATGTAACCGTCCTACCCAAGGCAGAGCTGCTTCCTGCCACAGCCCCCGTTTCCAAAGGCCAAGGGCATAGGTATGGCTGGCGCGAATGCAGCAGCCCCAGACTTCCCCGGTTTGGTCGTTGAGGCCAGACGGCAAATCCAGGCTAAGGATGGGGATCCCACTGCCATTGGCCCACCCCACCGCCCCCGCCCAAGGCTCCCCCAAGGGTCGGTTCAAACCGATCCCAAACAGGGCATCGATGAGCAAATCGCAATCGGCCAGCTCCTCAAGCTGCCCCACAAACTCCGCCCCCAGCGCCTTGAGATAGCGGGCGTGGTCTGCCGTTAGGGGCTTGAGTTCTGGCTTGCCCAACCACACCTTCACCGACTTTTGGGCCAGCCACAGCTCCCGCCCGACCACCAACCCATCCCCACCGTTGTGCCCTGTCCCGCAGAGGATGCCAATGCGCTGGGCTTGCGGAAAATCCTTCTGCAACTGAGCAACAACGGCCAGCCCCACCTTCTCCATCAGAGCGGCAACGGGCATGCCGGCAGAGAAGATCTGCTCCTCAATGCGCTGCATCTGTGCGGAACTGACCAGGCTGATGGCCGGATCGAACCGGCAACGAGAACCCATATCGCTACGCAACGCTGTTGCAACCGGCGGTATTGCTGGGGGGAGAGGGCTCATGGCTAGGTTGGGCTAATGGAGCTGAGCTCTATCACATTCCCATCCGGATCCCGGACGAACACTGCCGCTCGCCCGGAAGCGCTCGGTTGCACCTCATACCCTTCCTGCCGCAGGCGAGCCTTCACCGCTTCCAAGTCATCTACCCCCAGCGCCACATGGGGATTACGCCCCCACTTTGAGGATCCCGTTCCGCTTCGCTGCCGTGGATCCATCGGCTCCTCGGCCACGATTAAATGAATTTGGGAGGAACCCACTTGATACCAAGCGCCGGGAAAGTCAAACGGCAACCGTTCCACCTTGGGGATCCCAAGCACCGTTCCGTAAAAATGTTCGGCTCTGGCCAGATCGCTCACCCAAAGGGCGGTGTGCAGGTGATGATAGGTTGGCTTTTGGGGGGCAGTCATTGTCTTGTTGGGAAATCTTGACCGTGGGGCTTTGCAAGGCCGACGCGAGCATCAATATTTTCTCCGAACGGCAAGCCAAACCCGTAAGCTAAGGTGGAGCTAGCGCACCCGCGACAACCGTATCTTTGTTTTCGCACAGGGGTTGGCCCATGGGATCCCGCACCAAGTTTTTTGGCACGGTCTTGGCCATGCTGGCCGTGAACAGCATCTACATGCAGTTGCAGCAGCTTTCCCTGAGGCTGGAGGAAAGGGATCCCGCCCCCTCTGAGCAGTCTTCTCCAGAGCCTCAAAGCAGCAAGGGCTCCGTCCCGCCAACGCGAACGGAACGGCTGGATCCCTGGCACCGTGTTGCCCAAGTCTTGCAGGGTCTGTGGCCCGGCGATGCGAGCTTGAAAGGACTCCGTTCCGCCAACGCGAACGGGATCCTGTCGCCAGAGTCCACGTCCCCCCTGGAGCCTTGAGTGCCAAGCTGAGAGCATGACTCTAGTCAATAATAAGCTCAACTATACTGAAAATAATGTATAATATGTTCAGTACGGATTACTAC
>NZ_JANSHM010000063.1:0-16829 GCF_047461635.1 Synechococcus sp. W55.2
TGGTTGGAAACAAACAGAATGCTATCGCTGCATAGTTGAACAGTGATGTTCAGCAGTGTTCAGCGTAAATGTATCAGGCATGCTGATGATGTTCACCACGGTGTTCACCACCAAAGGGCCCCAGCCCGAGGATTCTCAGTCGGATCCCCAAAAGGGGCGAGCCTAGCCCAAGGCCCGGTGACGGGATCCCTGGCATCCAGCTACATGCCTTCATGGGTTGTCAGTCTGGGCCGAGAGAGAACTAGTCCCGCTCCTGTTGGCGGAGCCGCTGCAGAAGCGAGAGGGGTTTCTCTTCCTCTGGCCCTTTCTTTTCAGTCGCAGTTGGCAGGGCGGCTGTTTCTGTTTTCTGAGGTTCGAGCAAAAGCTTGGCGGCTTCTGACTCAACGGCTGGAGGGCGAGCCGGGTTCTCCCCTTGTTGGCCGGGCAAGGGAACAGACTCCAGAGTGGCCAGCAGAGCTTGAATATGGCTGTGGGTTTCGGGATGGTTGCTGGCGGCATGGGCCAAGAGGGTGAGCTGCTCTTTGGCAGCGACCAGGTTCCCCAGCTTGAGATCCACCAAGGCCAGTTGATAGCGAGCCTTAAAGCCACTGGGATCCACCTCCACCGAGCGCTGAAAGGCGGCGCGGGCCTCCGCCAGCTTGCCTTGACGGGCATAGATCAAGCCGAGGTTGAAAGGCACGTCGGGATCCCGTTCGCTGGGCAGCACCAAGGTTTTTTCTTCCAGTTCAATTGCGCTCCGGTAGGCGTTGATGGCCAAGGTATGGAAGCCCATCTGCAGATAGCGAGCTCCGTCTTCCTTCAGTTGGGCGACCGTCGGCTCCCCTGTCAGTAGGGTCATGGGCGGTTGCGCGTGGGCAGGCATGGCCACCGCCAAGCTCAGCAGGCACCCCACCGTTTTCAGGCCTAAGGGTACAGCCTGACGACCAATCTGCTGCCTATTCATCACCATGATCTGTTTCCTCCAACCACATCAACACCACTTCATTCCACCCCTCTGGGCCGGGGAGCTGAGCCAATTGCCATTGAGGCAGGGCCTCACTCCAGAGACTATCCGCAATGGGGCTGGGAAGCACCACTTTTTGTTCCGACCATCGCAAAAAGGCCACATCTGGCGGGGAACACCCAATGCCCAAAGCTTTGATAGGGCCCAGATGCCGTTGGTAGCAATCCAGCAGCCGCTGCACCGCCTGTTCCCCCGGTAACCAATTGGGTTCTGCGGCCATCGTTGGCTGCATCCATCCGGTCAGATACCATTGCGGCAGGCTGGAGAAGTGGAGCTGACGCACCCGCAGCAGATGTTGGGTGAGGTTGGCCTCTTGTTGGGCAAAAGCTTCCCGTAGGGTTTCGGGATCCCCGGAATAGCTGAAAATCTCACTGTACTCTCGCTGCTGCGCCCGCTCTGCCTCTTCCAAAGGGATCCCAGTGGCAGCGGCCAGCTCAGAGGCAGTCCAATCCCCAAACCCGATCAAATCCAAGTGGGACTCTTGACGCACCTGTTGCAGGATGCTGCGCAGGCGAGAATAGGGCAGACCCAAAGCATACACGTAGTAGGGCGGTCGGTGTTGCCACTGCTCGTCTAGGATGCCCGCCGGGAAGTAATGCTCGGGAACGTAAACGGCAGAGCCATCCTCACAGATGAACGGATGCTCCAGGCGCAACTGCCGCCGCACATGTTCCAGTTGAGCGCGGGTGCGCAGGCTGTAGAGCACCAAGGGAATGGAGCGGCGCTCTAGGGCAGCCAAGGCTTGTCGGGCAGCACCATAGCTGTTGGACTCCAGATCCAGCAAGCTGCCATCTAAACTGGTAAGGACAAGTCGCATAGGTGCAGGAAAGGGAAAGGCGCTGGCCCCGTCAGAATTGCAAGTAGCGCGACCGGGATCCCTGAAGCGGCCAACATTACCCATGATCCAATAGCTTGACCAATCTGAGGGGGGTTAGCCTCAAATGCTCTCCCTCAAAGCATCTGGGTGAATGGGCAATCCGTGCGCCAGAAGTGGTAAAAGCTCGATTGAGCACTACAGAATGCGCGTGTCGCCGAAGATCTTGGCTCAAAAACCAGCAGCAGAGAAGACAGACAGATTGAGTGGGTCAGTGGCTAGTTTTCTGTGCCAAAGGCACGATCCCCTGCATCCCCCAGCCCGGGCAAAATGAACCCTCGATCGTTCAGCCGCTCGTCGATCATGGCGCAGAAGATTTGCACCATCGGGTAGTGGGATCCCAACCGCTGTAACCCTGGGGGCGCTGCCAATGCGCTGACAATTCTAACCAAGCTGGGATCCGCCCCCCGTTTTTTTAGCTCATCCAAAACCCAGAGCAGCGTGCCCCCGGTGGCCAACATCGGCTCGGGAATGAGAATGCGCATCTGTTCAGGGATCCGCTCTGGAAGGCGATTGAGGTAGCAACTGGCCTGCAGCGTTTCCTCATCCCGCACCATGCCAATGTGAAAGATCCGCGCCTGGGGCAAAAGGGCCTGACAGCCTTCCAGCATCGCCAAGCCAGCCCGCAATACAGGCACAATGCCCAGCAGGGTATCCGGCGCAATGACCTCTGCGGCAACGGGTTCCAAAGGGGTTTGCACCTGAACGGTTTGGGTGGGGATCCACTCCCGCATCGCCTCATAGGTTAGCCAGCGGCCCAGCTCCGACATGGCCGTGCGAAACAGGGGCATGGGCGTCTCCGCATCCCGAGCCACGGTTAGCCAGTGCTTAATGAGCGGGTGAGGGGGGACATAGACACGAAGCTGCTGACTTGCCACGGGAGAATGCCTCAATCTGGGCGGTAGCATAGTGGGTTGCCTTAGCAGAAAGCAAGCTCTAGAAAGCAAGCTCTCCAATTGGCCGCAACTCCATCCCGACCGGGGATAAATTGCCAACAGCTCCGGCAAATGCTCAAGGGGTGGGGCTCTTTGACCCAGCAAGATTGCGGCAGAATGAGATCTGCAGGTTACTTCGAGCGCCGGTCATGTTCGGTGGCTACAGGTTTGGGATAGACCAGGGCAAGGCTGGTTTCGAGTTTTGTTCCTCTTGCCATTTGCGAACTGAGGTGCTGGCCCCAGGGCAGCTTGGCCTCCCGCCGATGGAACCGAACGCCAACGGCTCTCGTCTGCAAGTGCCGGTAGCCGGAGATACCGCTCTGCCCAAGGGTTTCTGGCTTAATGGGGTGTCGCAAGTTACAGCCTGTTCACAAATTAAGGGATACAAAACTTAAGGGATACAAAACATCGTGTTTCTGAGGCTTGACTCCGATGAGGTTTAGAACAAGTAGGTCAAGTAGGTTTACAACCGTATCCGTAGCCCCTCAATAGGCTGTACCTGCATCTTTGGCCCCCTCACACCTTGCAAGGATTAGCTTAGGGAGAATGGATTATGGCTTCGTCTCAACCCTCTGACTCGAACACCAAGGCTCTGAGCCGCCGTCAGCTTCTCAAAGTGGGAGCCGCAGCCCTTGGGGGCGGTCTGTTGGCTGCAGGGGGTGCCCAAGCTCAGCGCAAACCCTCTCCCACCCTGATCGTGGCTCAGGGATCCGGCCTGGATCGCGTTTCCTACGCTACCAACTGGTATGCTCAGGCGGAACATGGCGGCTTCTATCAGGCGGTGGCGACCGGCATCTACCGCGAGCATGGCCTGGATGTAACCATCAAGATGGGTGGCCCCGGCATCAACATCACCCAAGTTTTGGCCGGTGGAGCTGCCGAGTTTGCCATGGGGGGAAGCACAGGGGTGATCAATGCTGTGCGAGAAGGGATCCCTTTGGTGTGTGTGGCAGCCATTTTCCAGAAAGACCCGCAGATCATCATGGCCCACCCTGGCACCCAGCGCTTTGAAGAGCTCAAGGGCCGGCCTATCTTTGTCTCGAAAGGTGGCCTTGCCACCTACTGGCCCTACCTGAAGGCCCGCTTTGGCTTCACCGACGATCAGGTTCGTCCCTACAACTTCAACCCCGGCCCCTTTTTGGCGGATCCCAGCTCAGCTCAGCAAGGCTATCTGACATCCGAGCCTTTTGCCATCCAACGGGAAGGGGGATTTGAGCCGGTGGTCTTCCTCCTGGCGGATTTGGGCTACAAACCCTATGCCACCACCATCGAAACCCGTCGCCAACTGGTGGAAACCAAGCCCGACTTGGTGGAGCGATTCGTGGATGCCTCTATCAAAGGCTGGTACAGCTTCTTGGAGGATCCCCGTCCGGCCTATCGCTTGATCAAGCAGGACAACCCGGAAATGACCGATGCCCAGTTGGCCTATAGCTTCGAGAAGTTGCAGGAGTACGGCATCATCCTGTCCGGCGATGCCTTGGAAAAAGGCATTGGCGCTATGACCGATCAACGCTGGCAAGAGTTCTTCGAGAGCATGACGGTGGCAGGTGTGTTCGAGCCAACCATCAACTACCGGGCTGCCTACACACTGGACTTCGTCAATAAGGGCACTGCCTACTACACTGCCTGACGGACTTCCACCCTTGGCGCTTCTCAGCCCAAGGGATCCCCCCTCGCCCCCAGCCCCTCTTCCACCAAGGGAGAGGGGAACTATAGTCATTTCAAACTAGATTGAGACACCCCCTAAACGCTCCGCGCCACTGCCCTCACCCCCATTCCTTCTCTCAGAGGGAGAAGGGGGCTAGAGGGAAATGTTTCATTCCGGTTTAATTGAGAATGCCAGAACACTGCGTGATCACCTCCCCCAACACCGCCAGCAACACCGGCACCCCCAGACGGATCCCGGAGACCAACAGCGAGATCAAACAAAAAGCTCCAAGTGAAAAGGCGTTCCAGCGAAGCTTGGCCCAGCACTCCATCAACAAATGCAGGCACAGGTGGGAGCAGATTCATCGCTGAGCTGGAAAGCCTATCATGGGATCCAGTATGGAATCCATTGTGTCAGCAGCGCAGGGCACTTTGACCCTTTCACCCTCCTCTTCTCCGCCAGACCCGCCAGCCAGTCTGACGGGCTCATTCCTCGCTGCTGACGCGGCAGGGATCACTTGGCCTTGGGCAGCGCAGCGGGATCCCATCCTTGTCCTCGGGGCTGGGCTGATGGGGCGTCTGTTGGCCGCCAGCCTTGTCGAGGTTGGGCATCCTGTCCGCATTGTGGAGGCGGCCACTGCTCCTGAGAGCAGCGCTGCCCATTTTGCCGCTGCTATGCTAGCTCCTTTGGCCGAGTCCGCCGTCGCCGAAGCCAGTGTGGTGGCCCAGGGGTACTATGCCCTCTCCCGCTGGCCCGCCCTTCTGGCCAGCCTGCCAGAGCCGGTTTTCTTTCAGCAGGAGGGCACTTTGATCCTCTGGCACCGCCAAGATGCCGGGGAAGCCAAGCGCTTCTCGGCGCTACTGGCCGCTGTGGGGGAACACCTCCCGCATCTCCCCCGCCCTCAGCCGCTGGATGCCCAGGCTATTGCCGAGCTGGAGCCATCGGTAGCCGGGCGATTTGCGCAGGGCCTGTATCTTCCCCAAGAGGGCCAACTGGACAACCGCCAACTGTTGTCGGCTCTGCTGGCCAAGCTGCGGCAGCACGAGGTGGAGGTGGAGTGGGGTTGCCCTTGGGATCTGAAGCAGGCCCAAGCCTGGCAGCAACAAACCGGAGGCTGGGTTTTGGATTGCCGCGGCCTGGGGGCCCAAAAAGAATGGGGCGGGCCAAGACTGCTGCGCGGAGTTCGGGGTGAGGTGGTGCGCCTGTATGCCCCAGAAGTCTCTTTGCGGCGCCCAACCCGGCTGTTGCACCCTCGCTACCCGATCTACATCGCTCCCAAGCCGGGTCAGGTGTTTGTGGTGGGGGCCACCGAGATCGAATCTGAGGATCGCTCGCCGGTGAGCGTCCGCTCGGCTTTGGAGTTGCTCAGCGCCGCCTACGCCGTACATCCTGCCTTTGCCGAAGCGCGTATCCTGGAATTGGGCAGCCAATGTCGTCCCACCTTGGCGGATAACCTGCCAGCCGTGGTGGAGCGCTCACCTCGCCTGTTGCAGATCAACGGCCTCTATCGCCATGGCTTTCTGATCTCCCCGGCCATCCACGATGCTGTCTTGGAGTATCTCCACCAGGGTAGTTGTCGCTTGGCCCAGCAGCTTGGGATCCCCTTTCAGGTGCAGGCTGCCCCTCTTTCCGGTGAGTCCCCATTGCCATGCGTGTCTTGATCAACCAAAAGCCTTACGATTTGCCGGAAGGCACCACTTTGGCCGAGGCAGTGGCTCAGGTGGGGGCCAGCGGCCCTTTCGCGGTAGCGGTTAATCTGAAGTTTGTGCCACGTGCGCAGCACGAGCAAACCCGTCTGCAAGAAGGCGACCAGGTGGAGATCGTCACTCCGGTTGCTGGCGGCTAGTGCCCCCCTTGCTTCCTGCTCTGTCCTGACTTTGCCCCGACAATGTCCACCCTTCTCCAGCTTTCCCCCTCCACTTGGGCCAATGAGGATCCCTTGGTGCTCTATGGCCAACCATTGCCCAGCCGTCTGATGTTGGGTACGGCTCGCTACCCTTCGCCAGCCATTTTGGAGCAGGCGGTGGCGCGCGCGCAGCCCTGTTTGTTGACGGTTTCTCTGCGGCGGCAAGGGGCACTGGGGCCAGAAACTTCCCAGAGGTTCTGGGCTCTGTTGCAGAAGATGGGGATCCCAGTTCTGCCCAACACCGCCGGCTGCCACAGCGTGCAGGAGGTGATCACAACGGCGGAGATGGCGCGGGAGGTGTTCGGCACCGACTGGATCAAGCTGGAGTTGATCGGGGATGACTACACGCTGCAGCCGGATCCCGTGCAACTGCCCACTGCTGCTGCTGAGCTGGTCCGGCGCGGCTTTAAGGTGCTGCCCTATAGCACCGACGACCTGGTGCTCTGCCAGCGGCTTTTGGATGCTGGCTGTGAGGTGGTGATGCCCTGGGCGGCCCCCATCGGCACCGGCAAAGGCCCTCTCAACCCCTACAACTTGCGCCTGCTGCGGGAGCGGATCGAGGCGCCGCTGATCGTGGATGCCGGCTTGGGCCTGCCCTCCCATGCCTGCCAGGTGATGGAGTGGGGCTTCGACGGGGTGCTGCTAAACACGGCGGTGGCCTTGGCCCGGGATCCGGTGGCCATGGCCGAGGCCTTTGCAGAAGCGGTGCGCTCAGGCCGCCGAGCCTACCTGGCCGGGGCCATGATCCCTCAGGAAACAGCTCAGCCCAGTACGCCTGTCCTCGGCACTCCCTTTTGGCACCAGGGCTGACTGCCGCTCTCAGGGGTGCAGCTCAGGCGGCAGGCTTTCGCGCCTGGATAACCTGCAGAGCTCCCCCAGCGTGGAGGGTCTGCCGGATGGATTGCCAACCCTGCTGCTGCAAATGCTCGGGCAAGTCCAGCTTGAGCAGCTCCCAAGCGGTCTCGGTTTCAAAAAGGGCCAGAAAGAGGGCCAGACCAGGCCAGATCAGGGGTTGCCGAGGCGCATGCAGATCCAGGATCAAGAGTCCTCCCCCCGGCTTGAGCACCCGCCACACTTCCCGCAGCACCTGCTCCAAGTCGGCGAAGGACAATTCGTGCAGAGCCAAGCTGGTATGCACCCAATCAAAGCTGGCATTGGGAAAGGGCATATCTTGGGCAAAGGCCTCCACAAACTCCACCTGGGGAAGGCGTTTGCGGGCTGCCGCTAGAGCTTTGGGGGAAGCATCCAGGCCCACCACCTGCTGGCTCAGCTCCGCCAACAGTGGGGTTACTTCAGCTGGGCCACAGCAGAGATCCAACACCCGCTCCTGGGGATGAATCTGGATCCCTTGTAGGGGCAATTTCCGCAGCCGCTCATATCCGCCCACTGCCAGGGCAGCCCCGCGACTGATGCTGCGGTAAAGCCAAGGAAATTGATAGCTCCAATCCCGCAGGAAGGTGGCCATCGCCAGGGATCCCTCAGAGTCTTTTTCAGCCTACCTGACCTACATCCATTGCAAACTGGTTTGAGACATATGTTTTTCTGGATTTTCTCGGGGTTGGCTTGGAACTCTCCTCTGCCGGCAGTCGTCTAAGAAGACGAGGCGTTTTAGGCTTTTTTCTGTCTACCCACTGCTGCTCTATGACTCAGTTTGAGCTGCCTCCCTCCCCTTCCGAGAAACCTGGCCGGCACAGCTTGGTTTGGTTGGTGGCTGCTGCAGGTCTGACGGTCTTGCTCTGGCAGCTCCCCTGGGGCAACTATATCCTCTACCCCTTTACGATTCTGGCCACCTGGTTTCACGAGATGGGCCACGGCTTGACGGCAGTGCTGTTGGGTGGGGAGTTTCATCGTCTGGAGATCTATCCCGACGGCTCGGGGCTGGCCATTCACAGTGGCGAGCTGTTTTTGGGACGGGTGGGGCAAGCTTTGGTGGCCGCTGCTGGGCCGATGGGGCCGCCGCTGGCTGGGGCCCTGTTTATCCTTGCCTCCCGCCGCCACAGCACAACTCGGTTGGGGCTGGTACTTCTGGGATCCCTGCTGTTGCTATCGACGCTGCTCTGGGTTCGCTCTCCCTTTGGCCTCCTGTTCCTCTTGGGTATGGGTTTGGGGATCCTGGCGGTAGCTCGCTGGGCCTCCCCCTGGCTGCGGGGCTTCGCTGCACAATTTTTGGGGGTGCAGGCCTGTGTGAGCACCTACCACCAGCTTGACTACTTATTTACGGCCTCTGCCGTGATCAACGGGCAGGTGATCCACTCCGATTCCAGCCAGATTGCCCAAAACTTGTTCTTGCCCTACTGGTTTTGGGGAGGGGTGATGGCGGTCTCTTCTTTGGTGCTGCTGATAACCAGCTTGCAGCTGACGTTCCGGGACTAGCCGGCAGGGGGCAAAGCCGCAATTTTGGCAGTGGTTCGTGTTATGTAAAAATCCGTCCTCTATCCCTGCCAAGTCGAGAAAACCGCCGCTACAGTAATGGGCAAGAGGAGTGAGGAGTTGAGGAGTGGAGCATGTGGCGGGATGTTATTGGGCTGGCCCTGGCGGCGACCTTACTGTTGATCAGCAAAACCGCCGCAGATACGCTTGGCCAAGGCCAGGTGCAGACTTTCACCGAACCTGAGCCAACGCCCCATTCTTTTCCGGTGGAGTGAGGTACTCAAGTCTGCTGACGGAAGTCGTAGCGGCGTTGTCGTTTTGTGCAACACTCATTCTAGAGTCTTTAAGGGCTCCGTCCGAGTGGCGCGGTCGCAGCAGCGTTGCGGAGCAATAACAGTAGGCTTGGGATCCCTGATGCGCATAGCCCTATTTACGGAGACGTTTCTGCCCAAGGTGGATGGCATCGTTACCCGCCTCTGCCACACGGTGCGTCACCTAACCGCTCGAGGCAACTCGGTGCTCATCGTCGCGCCCCGGGGAGCCCCCCGGCGGTTTGCACGGGCACGGGTCTACGGGATCCCGGGGATGCCGCTGCCTCTGTATCCAGAGTTGAAGCTGGCTGCCCCCGGCCCGGCCATCGGCAAGTTGCTCAGCCGTTTCCGACCGGATGTGATCCACGTGGTGAACCCGGCAGTTTTGGGATTGGGGGGCCTCTACTACAGCCAGACGATGGGGATCCCGCTGGTGGCCTCCTACCATACCCATCTGCCGAAGTATCTGCAGCATTATGGGCTGGGCTTTCTGGAGGGGGTTTTGTGGAATCTCCTGAAGCTGGGGCACAATTTGGCGCGGGTCAATCTTTGCACCTCGACGGCCATGATGCAGGAGCTGAGCGCCCACGGCATTGAGCGGGTGCAGCTGTGGCAGCGAGGAGTGGACACCGAGTTGTTTCATCCCCAGGCGGCCAGTTCAGAAATGCGGGCTCGGCTCACGGCGGGGCAACCGGAACGGCCTCTCTTGCTCTACGTGGGACGGCTTTCGGCTGAGAAGGAAGTAGGGCGGATCCGGGTGTTGCTAGAGCGGATCCCGCAGGCGCGCCTAGCTATTGTGGGGGATGGGCCAGAGCGGGGATCCCTGGAGCAACATTTTGCCGGCTACGATGTGGTGTTTACGGGCTATCTGCAGGGGGAGTCTCTGGCAGCGGCCTTTGCTTCGGCGGATTTGTTCGTGTTCCCCTCCCGCACCGAGACCTTGGGGCTGGTTCTGTTGGAAGCCATGGCTGCCGGTTGTCCGGTGATCGCCCCCCGCTGCGGCGGCATTACCGATGTGGTGGACAGTGGGCGCAATGGCTTTCTGTTCGATCCCAATTCGGATAGCGACTTTGTCCAGGTTACCCAGCAACTCCTGAGCAGCGTCGGGCAGCGACAGCTCTTCCGACAGCAAGCCCGCCAAGAGGCAGAACGTTGGAGCTGGTCGGCAGCCACCCAACAGTTGGAAGGCTACTACCGGGCTGTTATTGCCGCCGATTAGCGGTGCGGAGCACAGAGTCCCCTACTGGGAAATACTCAGGGCAGAACTCCGTCCTGCTCTCGGGGTTCTCCATAGCACCAGTGCGAACGGCCAGCCTAGGCAGAGACCGGATGATCCCCTTCAATGGCCCGCACTTGCTCCACAAAGAATTCTTCTAGGGATTGCCGTTGCCAATGCAAGTCGGTGACCAGTGCCCCCGCTTGGTTCAAAAGGCTCAGCAACTCCGGTAGGGATCCACTCCATTCCCCCGACCAATGGGATCCCTGAATCGAGAAGTGCTCTAGGCGGTCGCGGAACTGTTCGACGGCGCCACCGTGCCCCTGTACCCGATAGCTTTTGCTCTCTCCCAGCAAGTCATCCAAAGTTCCCTGATGCACCAATTTGCCGCCGATGATCAGGCCGACTCGGTTGCAGATAACTTCCACATCCGCCAGGATATGGCTGTTGAAAAACACCGTTTTGCCCTGCTGCTTGAGGGACAGAATGATCTCGCGCATTTGATAGCGGCCCATGGGATCCAGTCCCGACATCGGCTCATCCAGAAACACCAGCTCTGGGTCGTTGATCAGCGCTTGGGCCATGCCAGTGCGCTGCAGCATGCCCTTGGAGTAGGTGCGCAGTTGTTTTTTGCGGGCCGTATCTATAGAAAGCCCCACCAGCTCCAGCAGTTGCGGGATCCGCTCCTTCAACAGGCTATTGGGCAGACCAAACACCTTGCCGGCAAACTGGAGAAACTCCCATGCCGTCAAGTAATCGTAAAAATAGGGGTTCTCCGGCAAATATCCCACCTGTTGCTTGATGGAGCGATCCCCCAGAGGTTTGCCCAGCAAAGTGCCGCTGCCGCGGGTGGGCTCCACAATGCCCAGTAGGCATTTGATGGTGGTGGTTTTCCCGGCCCCGTTGGGCCCCAGCAGCCCAAAGGTTTCTCCGCGGGCCACAGTCAGAGAAAAATCCTTGAGGGGGCTGACCACCTTGTTCAGCCAAAATCCTGTGCGATAGGTTTTGGTCAGGCCGGTGATGGCAATGACCGGCTCTGGTGCCGCGAACGCTTCTGCTGGGGAAGTGGGGGTCTCGCTCATGGACTCGCTCGTAGGTATGTTGGAGTTGAGGGAGAAAAAGGTGCCGCGAACACCGAGTTAAGGAGCACACAGTCCGCCAGGCGATAGGCTACCCAGCCTAACCTTTAGTTTACCCACAGGCTCTGTCCCAGCCTAGGCTTGCCGCAGCACTTCCGGTAGAGGAAAGGGGCCAGAGCAAACATACTCCGCGTAGGTATCCGCTTCATTCGCAACAGCGGTGCGGTTCCTTTGCCGTAGGCACAGCACTTTGCTCTGACCTCCCTTCAGTAGCATTCTCATCATCTGGGATGATTCTGGGATGATGATTTCCATCGCGTTGGCGGTGCGGAGCAAGAAAATTGAATCCAGAGGTTTTGTGCCTCTGGCCTCTGGGATCCCAGCCGGTGGTGATCATCGGCAACAGCGTTGCAGAGCAATAAGAAAGGAGTGTTTCTTGCTGGATAAGGTGCTTAGGCAGTGGAAGGAGCGGCTGTTGGCTCCAGTGCTGCAAACCCCTCTCCAACAGGTGCATCCCCTAGCCATTACCCTGTCGGGGTTTGCTGTGGGCCTGGCCTCTGGCGTGGCGGCAGCTTACGGGGCCTACGGGTGGGGGCTGGGCCTGTGGTTGCTGAACCGGTTTATGGATGGGCTGGACGGCACGTTGGCTCGTCTGCAGGGACGGCAAAGCGATCTGGGGGGCTACCTGGATATGCTGCTGGACGTGGTGGTCTACGCGGTCGTTCCCCTGGGGCTGGCCTTTCACCAGGGATCCCTGCTGGGCTATGCTTCTCTGGCTCTGATGCTGGCCAGCTTTTACATCAACCTTTGCTCCTGGATGTATTTGGCAGGGCTGTTGGAAAAACGGCGTTCGCGACAGCGTTGCGGAGCAACAAGGACGGATGGCACTGTCGGGGCGGGATCCCTGGATGAACTGACCAGCTTAAGTATGCCGTCGGGGCTTATCGAGGGCAGCGAAACCATCTTTTTCTACGGCTTGTTTTTCCTTTTCCCGGAGTACATGGTGGGCTTGTTTGGGCTGATGGCGATTCTGGTGCTCTTGAGTGCTGTGCAGCGGTTGGTTTGGGCGCTGGGATCGCTTTCTGCTCCAAGGTGAGCCCGGAAAGGGTCTGTTACTATGGCTCCGTCCGGCTGGCGCGAGTTGGGTTTCAAGACCTCCCCATCAAGCCCCACCGGGCAAGAGGATCCAAAATGAGAAAGCCATAGACCGAGATCTGCCGCCGTGACCTCCACCCTCAACCAACGCATTCGCCACTTCTACGATGCCTCCTCCGGCCTCTGGGAGCGGGTGTGGGGGGAGCACATGCACCATGGCTATTACGAGCCGGGCCAAGCCGGTAAGGATCGCCGCCAAGCTCAGATTGACTTGATTGATAGGGTTATCCAGTGGGGCCAGATCGGGGATCCCTGCCCTCCCCAGCACATTCTTGATCTTGGCTGTGGCATTGGGGGAAGCAGCTTGGAGTTAGCCCGGCGCTTTGGGGCACAGGTTACGGGCATTACCCTCAGCCCCGTCCAAGCCAAGCGGGCTACGGAGCGCGCCCAAGAGGCCGGCCTGAGCAACAAGGTGCGATTTCAGGTGGCCGATGCCCTGGAGATGCCCTTTGCAGACAACACCTTTGATCTGGTGTGGTCTCTGGAAAGCGGCGAGCACATGCCGGATAAGCGGCAGTTTCTGGCCGAGGGCTGGCGGGTCTTGCAACCGGGCGGGCAGGTGATGGTGGTAACCTGGTGCCACCGCGAGGGATCCCTGAGCCAGCAGGATCAACAGCTTTTGCAGAAAATCTACGAGGTGTACTGCCTGCCCTATGTGATCAGCCTCTCCAGCTACGAGGCTCTGGCCCAACAGGTGGGCTTTGAGCAGGTGCGCAGCGCCGACTGGTCGGAGCGAGTGGCCCCTTTCTGGGATGAGGTGATCGCTTCTGCCCGCGACTGGCGCTGGATCTGGGCTTTGCTGCGCAGCGGCTGGGTTACCGTTCGCGGGGCGCTGGGGCTGGGCCTGATGCGTCAGGCTTATGCCACCGGCTTGCTCCGCTTTGGCCTCTTGACTGGGTTCAAACCTGGGGATCAGCCAAGGTAGGGATCCCTTGCTCCCCTTTGGGAGAAGGGGCGCTTGGGAAAATGGGCTCAAAAGTTGGGCTGGGGCGGTGCTGTGCCGGTGAGTTCCAGATACTTTTGCTTCACCGCCTGAATATCCTGCCACATCAACCACTTGGGGCTGCCGGGGGTGCGGTCTGGGTTGCGCAGCAGATAGGCCGGGTGAAAAATGGGCATACACCAGCGTCCCTGCCACTGGATCCATTCCCCGCGGATCTTGGTGATCCCTCGCTTCTCGCCCAAAAGGGAGCGCACCGAGGTGGCCCCCGTGAGCAGAATAATCCAGGGATCCACCAGGCGAATCTGCTCCAACAGATAGGGACGGCAGGCGTCCATCTCCTCCTGGGTGGGCACGCGGTTGTTAGGGGGGCGGCACTTGACCACATTACAGATGTAGGTGTCTTGCTCGGGATCCAGCCCCACCGAAGCCAGGATTTTATCCAGCAATTGTCCCGACTTGCCCACAAAAGGCAGCCCCTGCAGGTCTTCGCTTTCCCCTGGCCCCTCTCCGATGATTAAAATCCTTGCCTTGGGGTTGCCCCGATGCACCACCACATGGGTACGGCTGGCTGCCAAGTCGCAGCGCTGGCATACCAAACAATGCTGCTTCAGTTGCTCCAAATCCCTGTAAGTGCCGGGGGGGATGGACACCTGGGCCGACAGGGGGATCTGATCCCACTGGGGGAGTGTCTCCTCCGCCGGGGCTGGCGGCTCGATGGGATCGTCAAACAGGCTGGGCTGAAGCTCCGACGGTTTTTTCTTGGCAGCCATTGCAAGTCGAGGTTTCCTTGTGCAGCGATCTTCGATTGCTCCCCCGCCCTTGTCAAGCTCCAGGTCAATTTGCCGGCAGGGGAGAACCTTTACGCCCTGTTAAACTGGGGAAACGAAAACTTGCCTCGGCCTCAGCTCGTCTCTACTCCCTGAGTCTGCCATGCTGCTTTTGTCCAAAGAACTGCCCAACCTGAACTACCGCCACACCCTACAGCGCTTCGACGAGGATTGGCGGGATCCCCTCTCTGCCTTGTTGGGTTGGGGTCGGGCTGCTGGTGCCGATTTGGTGGAGATTTTTCTAGAACGGGGCAATTCCATCAGTTGCCTGGCCGAAGATGACGCCATCACCAGCATCACCCCACGACTCTCCACCGGTGCCGGCGTGCGGGTGTTTCGCGGCTTGGCCGACTGCTACGTCAGCACCAACGATCTATCCTTTGCCGGTCTCAAGGCTGCTCTGGAGAAGGGCCTTTCGCTGATGGGCCTCACCCCTCCCGGCCCCACAGCGCTGGTTTCTGCCGTCAACCTGGAGATGCTGCAGGACTACGCCGAGCGTCGCCGCAAAGACGGCTGGCTGAAGGAATGTAGCCCCATTGCGGAGATGGGGGAGATCCTGCTCAAAGCCAACGAACAACTGGGTCGACAAGCCCACCATGTGCAGTCCCGCCGCACCACCTATTTCCGCGATTGGCAAGAGATCCTGGTGGCCTGCAGCGATGGCACCTTTGTGCGGGATGTGCGCCTCACCCAATCCGTGAGCTCTACGCTGCTCTGTGCCGATGGATCCCATCGCGCCTCTGTCAGTCAACGCTCCGGCGGTACGGGGGATCCCAACTTTTTGCGCCGTTGGGATCTGGAGGCCCATAGCCGGGAACTGGCAGAAGCCGCCGGCCAGATGCTCTATGCCGACTACGTGGAATCCGGCACCTACCCGATTGTGATGTCCAACGCTTTTGGCGGCGTTATCTTCCACGAAGCCTGCGGGCATCTGTTGGAAACCACCCAGATTGAGCGCAAAACCACTCCCTTTGCCGACAAAAAAGGCCAGAAAATTGCCCACAAAAACCTCACCGCCTGGGACGAAGGTCTCTCTGAAGGGGCCTTTGGCAGCCTGGATGTCGACGACGAGGGCATGCCGGTCCAGCGCACTTTGCTAATTGAAAAGGGCATTTTGAAGAACTTCCTGGCCGACCGGGCCGGCTCACTGCGCACCGGCCACCCCCGCACCGGCAGCGGTCGCCGACAGAACTACACCTTTGCCCCTGCCAGCCGTATGCGCAACACTTACATCGCCCCTGGAGATGCAGAGTTGGACGATCTTTTTGCTTCTATCGACAAAGGCATTTACTGCAAGCGTATGGGGGGAGGGAGCGTCGGCCCCACTGGGCAATTTAACTTCGCCGTCGAAGAAGCCTATCTCATCGAAAACGGCAAGATTACCAAACCCCTCAAGGGAGCCACTCTGATCGGAGAAGCCAAAGACATCTTGACCAAAATTTCCATGTGTTCTAAGGACCTCAGCTTGGCAGCTGGGTTCTGTGGCTCTGTAAGTGGCAGCATTTACGTCACCGTCGGGCAGCCTCACATCAAGGTAGATTCCATTACCGTGGGCGGTCGCTAATTCCAGGGATCCACCTCGACATGGCCTATGACAACGTCTGCAAATATCTGGCCGAGCGTTTCCCAGAGCAGTTTGTCCGCTGGCTCATGGGAGAAGTGGCTCGGCTCCGACTCTATCGGAGGTATCCTCACCTATCGGTGCAGCAGGTGGTCAAGGTGCTCCGCACCGCTAACGCGATTGACTTGCGCAAAACGGGGTCGGAGCGAGTTTTCCAGACCTCTTTTCGTCTAGAGAGGCTGAGCCATGAGTTTGATGTTGTCCGCCTGTGGGAATGCGATTTGAGGGCCGGAGCGGATCGGCAAGCCCTGCTACCGTTTCGGGTTCTAAGCCAGGTGGAAGATCCAGCAGAAACCTTGCGAGAGGTGGTCAGTGAGCTAGAGAGCTTGGCAGACCCCAGTGAGAGAAGGGAATTGGCAGCCGCAACAGCCGTCTTGGCGGGACTAGCATTGGATCGGGGTTTGATTCGACAAATCATGAGGTCTTTGGATATGAGGGAATCGGTGATCTACCAAGAGTGGCGGGCAGAAGCTCTGCGAGAGGGGCTGGAAGAAGGGCGCAAAGAAGGACGCAGAGAAGGACTACAACTGGGCCTGCAACAAGGGCTACAACAAGGATTGCAACAAGGATTACAACAGGGATTGCAACACGGGGAAGCAACGCTGGTTTTGCGGCTGCTCAGGCGGAAGTTGGGATCTCTTGAGCCGGCCCTTGAGAATAGGATTTGGGCTTTGTCAACGTCACAACTGGAGGCGCTGGGGGAAGCTCTGTTGGACTTCAGCAGCAAGGACTACGTCCCGCTGGCGCGATCGGAAGAGTTGACCGCCTGGCTGGCCCGTCAGCTAGAAACCGCAGGAGCCCCGCTCTCTGCCCACAGGGCAAGGGTCGGGAGGAATGTGAGTAAAATGCAATAAGGCTATGACCCAAGTCCTGACCGTTTCTTGCAAGCTCAAGGTGTCCCAGTCGCAAGCCGCCAAATTGGACGAGACATTGGATGCTTT
>NZ_JANSHM010000064.1:0-16367 GCF_047461635.1 Synechococcus sp. W55.2
TTTGGAAACAAACAGAATGCTATCGCTGCATAGTTGAACAGTGATGTTCAGCAGTGTTCAGCGTAAATGTATCAGATTCATGATGGCCCAATAAGGGATCCCCACAGCAATGCTATCGCTTCTGACCATTCCACCGTAGCTCCGTAGGTATCGCCCGTGTGTCCTCCCAACTGGCGGTAGATCCAGTAGCCCACGGCCCAAGCCCCCAGGGCGGATCCCAGCGTCCAGAGCAGCAAAGGGGGCCAAGCCAAGATCCCAGCCCAGCCCAACCCCCCGGTGATGGCCAGCACAAGCAGAGTGCCCGGCCACAGGGATCCCGGCAGGGAAGTGGAGTCTTTGAGGAAGCGGGCGGATCCCTGCTCTCGCAGATAGGGGTACAGGGCAATGGCGAGCAACTGGCCCCAACGCCCCCAGGCGGGCACCAGCAGCAAGAGGGGCCAAGCTCGAACGCTGCTCAGGGCAGCAAATTTCAGCAGCAGCAGCAGCACCAAGGCCAGTACCCCATAGGCCCCGGTGTGGCTATCGCTCATCACCTGCAGACGGCGACGGGATCCCTGCAAGTCAGATTTTTGCCCATCCTCAGTTGACCGTTCCGGATCCCCTTTGTAAGGATTCTTGTGGACATTGATCGCCAAGCCATCGGCAGTATCGGCCACCCCGTCCAGGTGCAGCCCACCGGTCAAGAGAACCCACAGGGCCAAGAGCAAAGCGGCCCGCACCGGATTGGGGAAAATCTGCAGCAGGATCCCAGCCAGGGAGAGGATCCCGCCCAGCAACACACCTACCCCTGGCAGCCAGGCGGCAATGCCCTCAAACGGCAAGTCTCCGACCCACCCCAGAGGCAGGGCCGTGTAGAAAGTCAAGGCTGCCCAGAAGCGCCGCAATCGCTCAGTCCTTGAGTCTGTGTAAAGGGATCCGCCAATCCAGCCCTCTGGGAGAGAAAATAGGAATCCTTGCGAACGGTGCGCCCCACCACAATGGTGAGCTTGACAATGGTGAGCTTGGCCACCAAAGCTCCGATGGCGCCCACCGCGGCCAACACCAGAAAGAGGGCTGCTTTTTCAGAAAGACTGGGATCCGCGGAGTCTGGTTCGAGTTCATGCTGAAGATCCTCCATCGCGCGGGTTGGCAGTTCCAACTCAGTCTGCCTTAGGGGGCCGGGAACTCTCTTGGATCCCTTGCCCCGGCTCTCCCTGAGAGCTAGAAGGAATGGGCCCCAGAGTCACCGGATGTATTCCTTCAACACGCTGTTGCGGTTGGGGTGGCGCAACTTGCGCAGAGCCTTAGCCTCGATCTGCCGGATTCGCTCACGGGTGACATTAAAGATCTGGCCGATTTCCTCCAGAGTTTTCATGCGGCCATCATCCAAGCCGTAGCGCAACTTCAACACATCCCGTTCGCGGGCGGTGAGGGTTTCCAAAACGCTTTCCAGATCTTCTCTGAGCAAGACTTTGGCCACCCGATCCTCCGGCGTCTCCCCATCTGACTCGATAAAGTCTCCCAGCCGAGAATCCTCTTCCTTGCCGATGGGGGTTTCCAAAGAGATGGGAAGCTGGGCCGACTTGGCGATAAAGCGCAACTTCTCGATGGTGATCTCCATGCGGGTGGCGATCTCCTCTTCGGTGGGCTTGCGGCCCAATTCCTGGGAAAGCAACTTGGTTACCTTTTTGATGCGGGAGATCGTCTCGTAGAGGTGGACAGGCAGGCGAATGGTGCGGGATTGGTCGGCAATGGCACGGGTGATGGCCTGTCGAATCCACCACGTCGCATAGGTGGAGAACTTGTAGCCCTTCTCGTGGTCGAATTTCTCGGCTGCCCGAATCAGGCCCAGGGATCCCTCCTGAATCAAATCCTGAAAAGACAGGCCCCGGTTCATGTACTTTTTGGCGATGGACACCACCAAACGCAGATTAGACTGCACCATCTTTTCTTTGGCCCGCCGCCCCCGATGCAACCGCCGCCGAAATTCCGGCAAGGACATCTTGACCTCTTCTGCCCAGAGGGTGTCCGGCACCTCTTCTGGGTCTGACCAGAGGCCCATACGCTGAAAAACGGCCTCGCGAGCGCGCTCTAGCTCCAGCAGATCGGCAATTTTTCGGGCTAGCTCGATTTCTTCATCGGCCCGCAGCAGCCGGATACGCCCAATTTCTTGCAAATAGACCCGGATAGAGTCATCGGTGTAGGGCTTTTTCTTACTGGCCGCCTTGCGCTTTGAGCGACCTTTGGCACCGGCGGCGGCAGTCTCTCCATCCTCCTCTGCTGCCTCTTCGTCGTCGTCATCCTCATCAAAAGCATCAGTGTCACCGGTATCCAGTTCGCTCTCGAGGGTATCTGTCTCGGTGTCCAACTCCAGGGCGCTGGAAGGTGGATTTTCCAGATCCGGTTCGAGAAGAGCTGTTTTACCCGATTTCACCAATTCCTTTGCTTGAGCCATGCTGAGTTCCTCGTGATCCTAATCACAGACAACTAAAGGTGACTAAGGGAGCTTAGACGCCAAAGGGAGAGGAGCAAGTTGCAGCTCTGCTGCATCCCACAACGCCAGAGTGAGGGAGCCGATATCCGCAAGCCAAAGCCTGACTTGCCCTAGGCCAGCCTGCCCGCTTCTGAATAACCGATTGCTCGGGTCAATCTGGAAGCAGATATCGCTCATGGAGCTCAACTGAACTGGCGCAAGACTCGTCTTGATGGACGGGGCCTCTCGAGGTGGCGAAAGGTGGATCTTTCTCTTCGCCAATCCTGCGACGAGGTGCGAGGCACTTCACTGGGGGGGCAGAACATTCAGCACCTCAACCACTCCAACCCGCGAGGAGAAGATCGCTCTACAGCAGGCGGCAAGTGACCCTGGGAGGAACACTTGCGAGCAACTGTAGCCGTTCACACCAAAACGTCTTCCCTAAATTAGCCCGACCTGGGGGAAACAGCAACGGGGCAGGCAAAGAAAATGTTAAATTCACCTCAACAAAGGCCAAGATGGGATCCCTGGCCCCTCGGCCTAGTCCGAGCAAATGGCTCGATGCTAACTTAAATCAGGCTCTAGGTCGATGACACCCTGCCTGACTTTGACTTCTATGACCCATCCCTTCCTGCAGCATCTCCAGGAACGTGTGATTGTCTTTGATGGGGCGATGGGATCCTCCCTCCAGGCCCAGAACCTGACGGCAGCGGATTTTGGTGGGCCGGAGCTGGAGGGTTGCAACGAGATGCTGGTGCTGACCAAGCCGGAGGCGGTGGAGCGGGTACACCGCGGCTTTCTGGAAGTGGGGGCCGACGTTGTTGAGACCAATACCTTTGGGGCCACCTCCATCGTTTTGGCCGAGTACGGGATCCCGGAAAAAGCCTACGAGCTGAACGTGGCGGCGGCGCGACTGGCCAAGCGGGTAGCAGCCGAGTTTGCGACGCCGGAAAAGCCCCGTTTTGTGGCCGGCTCCATTGGCCCCACCACCAAGCTGCCCACCCTGGGGCACATCAGCTTTGATGAGATGCGGGCTGCCTACGAGGAGCAGGTGCAGGGGCTAGTTGACGGTGGGGCGGATCTGCTGATCATCGAGACCTGCCAGGACATTTTGCAGACCAAGGCGGCCCTGGTGGCCGTGCAGCAGGAGTTTGCCCGACGCGGGATCCGCCTGCCGGTGGTGGTGTCCCTTACCTTTGAGGTACAGGGGACGATGCTGGTGGGCACGGAGATCGGGGCGGCCCTGGCCATCCTGGAGCCCTATCCCATCGATGTGCTGGGCCTCAACTGTGCCACTGGCCCAGACAAGATGGTCGAACACATCCGCTATCTGTCCCGCCATTCTCCTTTCCCCATCTCCTGCATTCCCAACGCCGGCCTGCCGGAAAACATCGGCGGCAAAGCCCACTACAAGCTCACGCCGGAGCAGTTGCGCTTCCACCTGGAGCACTTTGTGCGGGATCTGGGGGTGGCAGTGGTGGGAGGCTGCTGTGGCACCCGTCCCGAGCACATTGCCGCCTTGGTGGAAGCTGTGCAGGGGCTGCGGCCTAAACGCCGCTCCGTCGAGCACATTCCCGCTGCTGCCTCGATCTACACGCCCCAGCCCTACCTGCAGGACAACTCGTTTTTAATCATCGGCGAGCGCCTCAACGCCAGCGGCTCCAAAAAGATGCGGGAGCTGCTCAACGCCGAAGACTGGGACGGCCTGGTGGCCCTGGCCCGCGAGCAGGTGCGGGAGGGAGCCCACATCCTGGACGTGAATGTGGACTACGTGGGCCGGGATGGCGTGCGGGATATGCGGGAGCTGGTCTCGCGGCTGGTTACCCAAATCCCAATCCCCCTGATGCTGGACTCCACCGATTGGCAAAAGATGGAAGCGGGCCTCAAGGTGGCGGGGGGCAAGTGCCTGCTCAACTCCACCAACTACGAAGACGGGGAAGAGCGCTTCTTCAAGGTGCTGGAGCTAGCTAAAACCTACGGCGCCGGGGTGGTCATCGGCACCATCGACGAAGAGGGCATGGCCCGCACCGCCGACAAGAAGTTCCAGATTGCCGAGCGGGCCTATCGCCAGGCGGTTGAGTACGGGATCCCGCCCTACGAGATTTTCTTTGACCCTTTGGCCTTGCCCATTTCCACCGGCATCGAGGAAGACCGTAGCAACGGGGCAGCCACCCTGGAGGCCATCCGCCGTATCCGCCAGGCTTTCCCGGAGACCCACATTCTCTTGGGCATTTCCAACATCTCCTTTGGGCTCTCCCCGGCAGCCCGCGTGGTGTTGAACTCGGTGTTTTTGCACGAGTGCCGTGAAGCTGGGCTGGATGCCGCCATCGTCAGCGCCGCCAAGATCCTGCCCCTGAACAAGATCCCCGCAGAGCAGCAGCAGGTGTGTCGGGATCTGATCTGGGATCGGCGGCAGTTTAACGCCGTTCGCGTTAGCGGGACGGAGTCCTCGGGCATTTGCACCTACGATCCCCTGGCGCGGCTGACGGAGCTGTTTGCGGGAGTTTCCAGCCAAGAGCTGCGGGCAGCCAGATCCCTGGCCACGCTGCCTCTGGAGGAGCGCCTGCGGCGGCACATCATTGACGGGGAGCGGATTGGCCTGGAGGAGACCCTGGCGGAGGCACTGCAGAACTATCCCCCCCTGGAGATCATCAACACCTTTTTGCTGGATGGCATGAAGGAGGTGGGGGAGCTCTTCGGCGCTGGCAAAATGCAACTGCCCTTTGTGCTGCAGTCGGCAGAAACCATGAAAGCGGCGGTGAAATACCTGGAGCCCTTCATGGAAAAGGTGGGAGGGGAAGTGTGCAAAGGCACTCTTTTGATTGCCACCGTCAAGGGGGATGTCCACGATATTGGCAAAAACTTGGTGGACATCATCCTCACCAACAACGGCTACAGGGTAATTAACTTGGGCATCAAGCAGCCGGTGGAAAACATCATCGAAGCCTATGAAAAGTACAAGGCCGACTGCATTGCCATGAGCGGCCTGTTGGTGAAATCCACGGCCTTTATGAAAGAGAATTTGGAGGTGTTTAACGAGCGGGGCATCACCGTGCCGGTCATCCTAGGAGGGGCGGCCCTTACCCGCCGCTTTGTGGAAGAAGACTGCCGCCAGACCTACAAAGGCCAGGTGATCTATGGCCGCGATGCCTTTACTGATCTGAACTTTATGGATCGGCTAATGCAGGCCAAGGCTGCTGGCCGCTGGGATGACCGGCTGGGTTTTCTGGATGACTTGGAGCAGGGATCCCCCTCTGCCAACGGCCAAAAAGAAGCTGCTTCCACTCTTCTAGAGGAGACAGATCCCACCCTGCCTGCTCCAGAGGTGACTGTGGGTGCTACTCCTGCCCTTGCCATCTCGGCTGGCAACGGCGGAACGGAGACCCCACCCCCAGACACCCACCGCTCCGAGGCGGTTGCCCTCGAGACCGAACGGCCTATCCCGCCTTTCTGGGGATCCAAACTTCTCGCCTCGGATCAGATCCCCTGGCCAGAGGTCTTCTTCTACATCGACAAGCAGGCCCTGGTAGCCGGCCAGTGGCAGATTCGCAAGCCCCGCGACCAGTCGGCGGAGGAGTTTGCCGAGTTTATCGCCACCCAGGTGGATCCGGTGATCGAGCGCTGGAAGGAGCGAATCCTGGCTGAGGATCTGCTGCACCCCCAAGTGGTCTACGGCTATTTCCCGGCGCAGGCGGAAGGAAATACTCTAATCCTGTTCGACCCGGCCAGCTTCCCGGAGCTGTTTGCCCTGGAGCCCGACTCCACCACCTACTTCCAACTGCCGACGGTCGAGCGGCCCCAGCTTTCTCCCCAGGTGCGGGAGCTGGCCCGCTTCACCTTCCCCCGCCAAAAAACCGGCCACCGCTACTGTATCGCTGACTTCTTTGCCGATCGCTCCACTGGCCTAGTAGATGTCTTCCCCATGCAGGCGGTTACGGTGGGCCCAGAGGCCACCGCCTATGCCCAGCGCCTCTTTGCCGAGGGCCAGTACACCGACTACCTGTATTTCCACGGCCTGACCGTGACCTTGGCAGAAGCCTTGGCCGAGTGGTGCCATGCCCGCATCCGGCGGGAGCTGGGGTTTGGCCACGAAGATAGCCCCGACATCCGCAAGATCCTGCATCAGGGCTATCGGGGATCCCGCTACAGCTTCGGCTATCCCGCCTGCCCCAACATCGCCGACCAACGGGTTCTGCTGCAGGTGCTCCAGGCCGAGCGCATTGGCCTGACCATGGACGAGAGCGATCAGTTGGATCCGGAACAGTCCACCACCGCCATCGTTGCTTACCATCCGGCAGCCCGCTACTTCAACACTTAGGCTTAGGCCCTCATCTCCAACCTCTCTCAGGGGGAGAGGGGGAACTGTCGAGAACGGCTAGCGGGATCCCAGGCGGGAGCGGCTGTTCGCGTCAGCGGTGCGGAGCACTCCGCAGGGGGAAGCCCACGACCAAGATCAAGGTAACCAGAATGATCAAGGTGGAGAGGGCATTGATTTCCGGGGTAACTCCTCGTCGCGCCGTGCTGTAGATCAAAATTGGCAAGGTCAGGCTCTCCGGCCCACTGGTAAAAAAGGAGATGACAAAATCATCTATCGAAAGGGTAAAAGCCAGCAAAGCGGCAGCTTGGATCCCTGGCATGGCCAAGGGCAAGGTGACATAGCGTAGCTTTTGCCAGGTGTTTGCATAGAGGTCATAGGCTGCTTCTTCCAGGGCGGGATCCAAAAGTTGGAGACGGCTGCGCACCACAATAGCCACAAAAGCAATCTGAAACGTAATGTGGGCCAAGATCATCGTCCCCAAGCCCAGCTCAAAGAGGCCCGTGTAAAAGCGCACAAACTGGTAGAACAGCAGCAGCGCGATGGCCATCACAATATCGGGGACGATCACCGGCAACAGCATCAGCCCCTGCAGGATCTTTTTACCGGGGAAGCGATAGCGATACAGCCCATAGCCCAGCAGGGATCCCAGCAGCGTGCTGACCAGCGTGCTGACCAACGCCAGGACGAGGGTATTTTGCGTGGCCTGCCAGACCAGGGCATTCTGAAACAGGGAAAGGTACCAATCGAAGGTAAAACCTGTCCACGCCAGGCCAAAGCGGGCTCGGTTAAAGGAGTAGACGGCGATCAGCAGAATTGGCAGGTAGAGAAAGCCATAGATGGCATAGCTCACGCCCCGCAGCCAGGTGGGTATCCTTGCCAACATTCGGCCAACATTCGTGTGTGGTATCTCAGTTGTCTCTATCCCACTGTAGAGCAGACCGCCAAAATTGCAGCAACTCCCTAGGCTTTATACATCAGCCTGCAACCCTGTCTATCACGCCAAAGTCCGTGCCAATGTGAGGTTATCTGTGGCTGGATTTGTTGAATTGATGATGGGATCCCTGAAGCTGTAAAGACGGCAATCAAAGAACGTGAGCCAAACGAAATGTTTTGCTGTTCGCGTTAGGGGGACGGAGTCCTTGCCTTATTCGGGCAACCCGATACCTGTGACTGGGAAATTGGCAGCACAGGCATTCCCCAACGCCGGCAGTGGGCACTTCCGCGAGGATTGCTAAACTTAGGCTCGGAGTGGTGTGAAAAAGCTGCAACCCATGCCCAAAAGCAGTTCTGGTCGTCTTCGAGAAAAACAAAATCCAGAGGAACCGCACGCGAAAACCAAGGATATGTCTCGGCCTGTCGGTCGCGTCAGCGGGACGGAGTCCAAACCGTTGCGGTGGGGCAATACAGCCTACTGGGAGGCGGTTGGGTTGATGTTGCTAGGGATCCTGCTGATCGTCTATCGCTGGCGGGGCACCCTGCTGATGTTGATCAATCCCGGCTACGTGAATGTGGCGTTGTTGGCCGGGCTGTGTCTGTTGGGCTTGGGGATTGGCCGTTGGCGAGGAGCCAAAGTTGCCTCTTCTGAAGTCCATGCCTCACTATTGGGGCCGCGGCTGGGCGCAGGACTGTTGATCCTGACAGCACTGCTGGGGTTTTGGGTCGAGCCACGACCACTCTCCAGCCAAACTGCCCTCAACCGAGGGGTATCTCCCTATCTGGGGGTATCTCGTAGCCAGCCGCAGGCTTTTCGCCCCAAGCTCGACCCGCGTCAGCGAACTCTGCTGGACTGGGTGCGCACCTTGGATGTCTACCCGGATCCCTACACCTATGAAGACCAGCCGGTGCGGGTGCAGGGGTTCGTCATTCCTGACGAGCGACCCGACCACTTTGTTATTGCTCGGTTTTTGGTTAGCTGCTGTGCTGCCGATGCTTACCCTGTGGGCTTGCCGGTGCGCTGGCCAGAGGCAGAGCAGTTAACTGCCGACAGTTGGCTGCGTCTGGAGGGGCGCATGGCCGTGGAGCAGCGGGATGGATTATCTCAGTTGGTGATCGTTGCCGAGCGGCTGGAGCCGATACCGGTGCCGGCCAATCCCTACGCCGACGAGTGAGAGTAGGCGCTCAGATATCGGTTTCGCTCAGCTTGGCGCTCAGGTAATCGAAGGGCTCGGCCACAAAGCTGTAGTCTTCGCCGGAGCCAAGCAGCTCCAGGGTGCGGGTTTTCATGTTTTGGATCCCAATCACCGTCGGGGCGATGGGCACACCGAGGGAGTTGTAGGTCTCCCGCAAGCCCGCCAACACCCGCTCATCCAGAATGCTGTTATCGGCAGCCACCAGCGCGTAAGAAGCGTAGCGCAAGAAGTAGTCCATATCCCGCAAACAGGTGGCGTAGCGGCGGGTGGTGTAGGCGTTGCCTCCCGGACGAATGAGATCTGGCACCTGGGCGAACATGGCCGCAGCAGCCGTTTTGACGATATCCACTGAGTTGAGATTGATCACGTTCACGGCCTTGATGCGCCGCAGCCCCGAGTCATAAAAAGCCTTGAGCGCATCCATTGCCTCCCGATCCAAGTAGCGGCCCGTCAGGTCGTAGGTTTTGATCAGTGTGGTTACGGCATCCCGCATATCCCCAGCTCCATTCTTGTGACTTTATTTTGTAAAGTAGCTTGAGATGAAAAAATGAGAAGAGATTTTGCCGGACAACATCCAAAGGTCAACCTTGGAAAATCGAGCCAGAGCCCGGCAACGGCGACGCTTTAGGCTCCCCTTCGCCCTCAGAAGTTTAGCATGCAGGGGTTTCTTTCCCACTTCCCTCTGAGACAATGGCCAATGTTGTTACAAAAATGTAACCTTTCTGCAACACTCTAGGGATCCGGCGACAACACCCGCAGCGGCTTGAGCTGGCCTGCCTGACCATACCCCAAGCCCAAAAACTTGCCCGCCTCGTCCAGCACCCGCAAAGTAGGGGCATCGACAACAGGCCGGTCGAGGAGAATGGCCCGACCCTGCAGCCACTGCTTCGCTTCGGCGGAAGAGAGCTGTACCGCACCCCAATCGGCAAATCCCCACTCGATGGGCAGCAGGGCAGCAGCCGGATCCGCGGATCCCTGCCATTTCTCCAGGGGCAGGCTTTCTGCGATGCGAAAGGGGCCACTTTGCAGCCGTCGCAGCCGGCTCATCAGCCCTCCACAGCCCAATTTTTCCCCCACATCGCGGGCAAGGGCACGAATGTAGGTGCCGGGGCCACAGGCAACTTCCAGATCCACTTCCGGAAAGTCTCCGGCTCGCCAGCCCAGGATGCGCAGTTGCCGAATGACCACCCGTCGGGGTTCCAACTGGAGTTCCGCAGCCTCTACGCCGGCCCGGGCCAACTGGTAGAGCTTTTTCCCCTGGCGCTTAAGGGCGCTGTAGAGGGGCGGTACCTGCCAGATCTCGCCGGTAAACTCCCGCAAACACTGCTCCACCTGCTCGCGACTCAACCCAGGACAAGGGGATCCCAACCGGATCTGCCCTTCAGCATCGTCGGTGTCGCTACGCTGTCCAAATCGGAAGGTTGCTTGATACACCTTATCTCCCGACAAAAACGACAAAAAGCGTGTTGCCCGTCCCACCGCAATCGGCAAAACCCCCGTTGCCGCCGGATCCAAGGTGCCCCCATGCCCCACCTTGCGGGTGCGCAAGACCCGCCGCACCACTGCCACACAGTCGTGGGAGGTGAGCCCCGCCGGCTTGTCCAGGTTGAGAAAGCCCTCCAGGGATCCCATGCCAGGCATCAACATGAATCAATTAGTAGTTAAGATTTGTAACTGAACTGCTCCAGCGCTTAACATGGGGTTAACTTCCGTCTCTGAGTTTGAAGCACCCATGGCCCAGTCTGACCTGTCCTCTCAGCCTATCTGGCAACGCCTCCTGATGATTGCCCCCTTTTTCCTGTGGGGCTCAGCAATGGTGGTGATGCGAGACGCCCTCTCCGAGACCACCCCCCTCTTTATTGCCATTCTGCGGTTGTTGCCGGCAGGGATCCTGGTTCTGGCCTTTCGGCTCTGGCAGGGGCGGGGCTCTGCGGCCTCTCACGCCTGGCATCCCAGAGGGCTGCGCGGCTGGCTATGGGTGTTGGCGTTTGCGCTAGTGGACGGCACTTGTTTTCAGGGATTTTTGGCCCAAGGGCTGAAAGAGACAGGGGCAGGCCTGGGATCCGTGCTCATTGACTCGCAGCCGCTGGCGGTGGCTCTGATGGCCACCTGGTTTTACCGCGAGCGGATGGGATCCCTAGGCTGGCTGAGCCTGGGGCTGGGAGTTTTCGGCATTGGCCTCATCGGCCTATCCGGCGAGGGATCCCTGCAGTTGGGGGCCGGCGTCGTTTGGATGTTGATGGCCTCCCTGTCGATGGCAGTTGGCACCGTGATGATGCCCAAGGTGGCGGAGGTGGCAGATCCGGTGCTGGCGACGGGCTGGCACATGGTGTTGGGCAGCCTGCCCTTGATCCTGCTGTCGGGACTGACGGAGACTCAGCAATGGCAACACCTGAGCGGAACCCACTGGCTGGGCCTTCTCTACGCTTCGGTGATGGGGAGCGCCTTGGCCTATGCCCTCTTCTTCTATTTCGCCTCTCAGGAAAACCTCACCGAGTTCAGCTCCCTGACCTTCCTCACCCCCATCTTTGCCCTGCTGTTTGGCAGCACCTTTCTGGGGGAATCGCTGACGCGGCTGCAATGGCTGGGAGTGGGCATCACTCTGGTCTGTGTGTACTTGATTAACCACCGGCAAGAATGGCAGGAGCGCCTCCACCTGGGCTGGAAAGGGATCCTCTCAGAGCTGGGTTTAGACTGGCTGGTGAGCGCCTTGAGCACCGTCGAGATCCGCGATGGCAACCCCGACTGATCAAAGCTTGGGCAGGGATCCCTTAGGGGGGCAAGAGCCCCATGGCCTCTCTCACCGTTTTTAGCGTTTGCTCGGCGATGGCCCGGGCCTTAGCGGCATTCTCCCGTATCAGAACGAGCAGGTGGTCCGGGTTGCTCCACAGTTCCCGGTAGCGCTGCTGAATGGGCTGCAGGGCGGCGATGATGCTGTCGGCGAGGAGGGGCTTGAACTGCCCCCACCCCATCTCGGCACACTCAGCCGCCACCACCTCCTTGCTTTTGCCGGAGGTGAGCATGTAAATCGTCAACAAATTGTGGGCTTCGGGACGAGCCGGATCGTCAAAGGCAATGCCCCGAATGGGATCGGTCTTGCATTTTTGGATCTTCTTGCGGATGGTATCTGGGTCATCCAGCAGATGGATACGGCTGAAATCCGAGGGATCCGACTTGGACATCTTGCGCGTACCATCGGTCAAGCTCATTACCCGCGCCCCCTCCGGACGAATCAGGGCCTCTGGGATCAGAAACACCTCTCCAAAACGGTCATTGAAGCGGCGAGCGATGTCCCGACACAGCTCAATATGCTGCCGCTGATCCTCCCCCACTGGCACATACTTGGGTTGGTAGAGCAAAATATCCGCCGCCTGCAAAATCGGGTAGCTGAACAAGCCAACGCTGGTCTCCTCTCCCTGTTTTTCTTTCTTCTCCTTGTATTGGATCATGCGCTCCGCCCAGTTCATGGGGGTGATGGTGTTGAACAGCCAGGCCAGCTCCGTATGGGCAGGCACGTGGGACTGGACGAATAGCACGCAATGCTCCAGGCTGAGACCGCAGGCCAAATAAAGGGCAAACAGCGAACGGGTTCGCTCCCTCAGCAGCTTAGGATCCTGAGGAACGGTGATGGCGTGTTGATCGACGATGCAAAAAAAGTTCTCGTAGTGCTCCTGCTCGGCCACCCAGTTTTTAATTGCCCCCAAGTAGTTGCCCAGATGCAGTTCGCCAGAGGGCTGAATGCCAGAGAGGGTGCGCGGCTTGGCCATAGGGAAAGCAAATCTCAAACGCCAACAAGACGGAGGACAAGAGCAAGGAAAGTCTTTTTCAGGATATCAAGAGAGGCGCAACCCGTTGGTTCATGATGGAAAAAAGACGCCCAACCCCACACCATGTTAGACTCAGAACCCGAACTGTTACGTGCTGCCAACCACTATGTGCTGCTGATCCCGGGCTTGCCGGAGCAATTTCTCAGCCCCGAGGAATTGCAGGAGTTTCTCATGCGGCTGTTGCAGGAACATCCCCACTTGGTGGATGCAGATCTGGCCCGCTATCCCACCCCTCAAGCGCAGGCACAGCGGCTGATCGACACCGCCTGTGAGCTCGAGGTTTACCCCGGCGAAACTGTGCAGTGGCATCCTGTGCGCCTGAGCAAGCGCTCTTCGACACAGTCTTGACAGGTCGGAAGTTCCTTGACAAGGCCGTTTGTGGCCTCGTCGCGACAGCGTTGCAGTTCCCCTGCCGTAGCCTGAGACAGAGCCCTCATGGAGTTGTGTTTCGGATCCCGCCTTGGGCGTGATACAACGCAAGAGTAGAGATCCTTAGTCCTAAACTTAAAAGGGGTCAGCCATGCCGCGCAGCATGAAGAACGACAACTTCATCGACAAAACCTTCACCGTCATGGCCGATCTAATTCTGAAACTGCTGCCAGGGGTGAGTTCCGAGGAAAAGAAAGCCTTTGCCTACTACCGGGATGGCATGGCCGCTCAGAGCGAAGGAGAATACGCCGAGGCCCTAGAAAACTACAGAGAAGCCCTTGCCCTGGAGCAAGGGGAAGAAGACCGCAGCTACATCCTCTACAACATGGGCCTGATCTACCAGAGCAACGGCGAGCTTGACAAAGCCCTCGACCACTACCACCAAGCTCTGGAGTTAAACCCAAGACTTTGCTCTGCCCTGAACAACATTGCCGTGCTGCTGCACCACAAGGGCGAGCTGAGCCTGCAAGCCGGGGATGAGGAAACAGCAGAGTCCCTGTTCGACGAGGCTGCCCAGTACTGGATTCGGGCCATTCGCATTGCCCCCAACAACTACATCGAGGCCCAAAACTGGCTGAAAACCACCGGGCGCGCCAACCTGGAAGTGTACTGAGCTTTCCTGCAGAAGGACTCCGTTCCGTTAACGCGAACGGTTGATCTCGGCTACCCTGGGCTAAGTCAAGTCGATAATCTGGGAGCCGGAGGAGAGGATGCTGAAACGGGAAGAAGTCCAACATGTTGCTCACTTGGCTCGTCTGGAGCTGACCGAGGAGGAAGAGATCCAGTTCACAGAGCAGCTAGCAGACATCTTGGCCTACGTGGAGCAACTGAAGGAGCTGGACACGGAGGGGGTAGAGCCCACCTTTCACGTCCTGGACATGGAACTGCCCACCCGCCCCGATGAAGTCGAGCCCTACCCCGATATCGAAGGGATCCTGGCCAACGCCCCTGACCGGGCAGACATGTTCTTCAAGGTGCCCCGCATTTTGGAAGGGGAAGACTGACATGGGTCGGCAGGGATTCGAACCCTGGGCCAATCGGTTAAAAGCCGAGTGCTCTACCGCTGAGCTACCGACCCAAGTTTGCAGCTTCGTCATATTAGCAAAGCTTCTGTCACATTCGCAAAGGTTCTGGCCGTATCCCCAAAAATCTTGCTATGCTGGACTCAAGTCAACCCTGGGGCTGTAACGGTTTCGACGGGGTGGCGAACATGGGTTCATGATGCAGGTCGGGATTGAGCTTATCCCGTTACCACCAGGCTCAAAACAGTACGTGCGAACAACGTCGTACCCTTTGCTCGTAAAGCGGCTGCTTTGGCTGCCTAAGGCTCAGTAACCGAAAACTTACTCTGAGCTCGAGGATCTGCTCACGACCCCGTTAAGTGGGCGGATCACAACCCCAACGGGTGCAGCTCTCTACTCCGGCTCCGTCGAGGGAGAGACTAAGATTAGGCGGAGAACTCCCATCGCTGGGATCCAAACGGCGATCCCCGCCTCGAGGGTCAAAGAGGCTAAACCTGTGAATGAGTGATCCCTCAGTACCCATCTCGGACACGGGTTCGACTCCCGTCAGCTCCATCTCCCAGCAGTTAACTACGAGCCAAAAACTGCCAGCTTTCAGCCATGCCCTAGGAGCAGATCCTGCTCAGTTTCTAAAGGTTTTACGGAGCGTGGGCGAGTTTGATGACAAGGTGCCGGTTTTTGTCCACCGCAACCCAGCCCTGCTGGCGAAAGCGGTTTAGGAGACGGGTAATGGTGACCCGGGTAGTGCCGATGGCATTGGCCAAGTCCTGGTGGGTAAGGCGCACTTGCAGGCGCACCCCTGTTGCAACCGGGGATCCCAGCTCCACAGCCAAAAGGGAGAGCAACTGGCGCAGCCGATCCTCTACCCGCCGCCGTCCGGCCAAGGCGAGCAATGCTTCGGTTTGGCGCAGCCGACGCACCACCTGCTTGAGCAGCCCTTGACTCAGGATCTCTGAGGCTTCCACCTCTGCTGCCGGCAGCCGCAGCACATCAACTGCCGTCAAAGCCTTAGCTTGGTAGGGATCCAGCATCGTCAGAGGGGATCCCAGGGGCATGGAAGGGCCGGCAAGCCCCAACAGCGCCTCACCACCGTTGGGATAGAGGGTGGTCAACTGTACCACGCCCCGACAGACGATCACCCATTCCTCAGGAAACAGAGGGATAACCTGGCCAGGAGTGTAGGGAGATAAACTGCGGCTTCGGTAGAGGTCTTCTAGCAGCTGGCGCTCCCGTGTGGACAGGCCGGCAGCAAAATGGCTAGGCATTGCTTCAGGCATAAGCTGGCTCCGCTAGGGAAACTGGGTGCACCGGTCGTTGGGCTCCCCCTTGCAAACCAACAGCAATGGGCTGGCCGTCAATGCTGAGGTGGGGGCGAGAGATAAGTGTTCCCGACAACACCTTAGCGCTTGCCTTCCAGCCTGAGGTAAAGGCAAAGTTATGCACAGGTTAAGTGTGGCTGCCTCGAGAGAAGAGACAAAAGGAGAACCCGGCAAAGCTGCAGGGATCCGGATCCGGTAGGATCGGAAGCAGGGTGCTCCGCACCGCCGACGCGAAAGTGTTCAAGCCCTCAGGAGATCTGTCGTGACGCTGATGGTTCGTGTGATTACCCCCGACCGCACGGTTTGGGATGCCCCCAGCGAGGAAGTGATCCTCCCTGCCACTTCGGGCCAATTGGGCATTCTCACTGGGCACGCCCCCCTCTTAACTGCTATCGGCAATGGCGTTATGCGGGTCAAAGCCGATGGAAAGTGGTTGGCCATTGCGGTCATGGGCGGATTTGCAGAAGTCGAAAATAACGAGGTAACCGTCCTGGTCAACCGAGCAGAGCGGGGTGAAAAAGTGGATAAGGCAGCGGCTCAGGCCCTCTTGGACGAAGCAAGCAAAGTTTTGAATACCAGCAGCGACAAGCAAGAGCGCTTGCAAGCCAAGTTGGATCAACAGCGAGCCAGGGCCTTGATCCAAGCTGCCGAGATGGGCAGCAAGACTGGAAGCTGACCCTGTCCCGGCGCGGGATCTGCAGATGGAGCTCAAGCTGCAGGAGAGATGGAGGGGCTGAGGCGCAGCCAGGGGGCCATTTTCGATCTTTGGGGATTGGCTTTGTTAGCTAGACCGGCGGGAAGCCCCGCCCTCCGTTAGTGACTAGTGACTAGTGGCTGGTCACTATCCACTCACCACTATCCAGGGTAAGGG
>NZ_JANSHM010000065.1:0-16350 GCF_047461635.1 Synechococcus sp. W55.2
TTCTATCATAACTTCCGCATTCCTCCCGACACTGACCCTACGGGTACAGTGCGGGGCTCCTGCGATTTCTAGCTGACAGAGCAAGGTGGGGGATCCCGCTGTTCTTTTAGAACCTCCTGCTGCTCCTTGAGCCGATAAGATGGCAAGGCCCATTTCGACTGCACAAGAGCCTGGCCCATGACTCTGGTCAATCGCCCCGAGGTGGTGGCAGAGCTAACCGAACTCTACCATCAGTACGAAGCTGCCCTGACGAGCAATGATGTGCCCACCCTGAACCGCCTGTTTTGGGATGGCCCCCAGGTGGTGCGCTTTGGGGTGGGGGAAAATCTCTACGGGGGAGAGGAGATCAAGGCTTTTCGCCAACGGCGTCCTCCCACGAATTTGGCCCGCGAGATGCTGCGTTTGCAGGTAGTCACCTTTGGGGCGGATTGCGGCTCGGTCACCTTAGAGTTTCGCCGTCCGGTGAACGGGATCCCTCGCTTGGGCCGCCAAAGCCAGATGGGGTACAGGTTCCCCGATATCGGCTGGAAGATTGTCTCTGCCCACGTGTCGTTTTTGCCGGAAGATCAGGGGGAAATGCTGCGCAAAAGCTGCGGATCCACCTCGCCCACATAGGTATTCAAGCCAATGGCTGTGGCGATCAAAGCCCCGTCCACCTCCACCCGCCGATACTGGGAGATGGCCTCTGCCAGGGGCACATCCACCACCCGCCGATTTTGCCAGGCCACCATGCGGTCGTATTTGCCTTGGGCGATCAAGTCCACAGCAGCCACCCCAAAGGCTGCTCCCAGCAGGCGATCCAGAGGAGAAGGCGTACCTCCCCGCTGCAGGTGGCCCAAAACCATAACCCGGGTTTCGATGCCGGTGCGCAGGGCGATCTCATTGCCGATGTAATGGCCAATGCCGCCGTAGAGAGACTGCCCCAGGCTGTTGGTGTAGGTCACCGGCTCCCCCGACTCGGTGCGAACTGCCTCCGCCACCACCACGATGCTGAAGTTATTGCCCCGCTCTTTGCGGTCGCGGATTCTTTTGCAGACATTCTCCAGCTTGTAGGGAATTTCCGGGATCAAAATCACATGCGCCCCCCCGGCAATGCCAGCGCTGATGGCAATGTGGCCAGCATCCCGCCCCATGACTTCCATGACCATGACTCGGCTGTGGCTGATGGCCGTGTAGGTGAGCTGATCTAGGGCTTCCACAGCCACGCTCAAAGCCGTGTTGAACCCCACCGAGTACTCGGTGGCACAGACATCGTTGTCGATGGTCTTGGGGATCCCGACAAAGTTCCAATCCCCCTGCAGAGCCAGTTGCCGGAGAATGGCCAAGCTGCCATCCCCACCCACCCCAATGAGGGCATCCAACCCAAGCCGGTGGTAGCCGGTGATCACTTCTGCCGAGCGATCCACCAAGCTGCCGTCGGGCATAGGGTAGGCGAAGGGGTTGCCTTTGTTCACGGTACCCAAGATGGTGCCGCCGTAGCGCAAAATGCCGGAAACCCGCTTCACATCCAGCAGCTCCGCCTCCACCGGTCGAGCCATCAGTCCTGCCGTCGCATCTTTGATGCCATAAACTTCCATGTCGTAGTCGCGGGCCCGCCGCACCACCGCTCGAATCACAGCGTTGAGGCCGCCACAATCGCCGCCGCTGGTGAGGATCCCGATTCGCTTACGTTTGGGCATAGAGCTCTAGTTAAAGAAAGGTGAACATGCTGAACAGAGATAAGGGTCTATATCGCTTGCAGAGAATCCCTACTCAATCGCAAACTACGGATGTGATCCAGTCGATCATTATCCCAATTATCTTGGTTCAATCAGCTCTGGAGAAACACCTTCTGGTTGGGGGAGTGCTGAAAAAGAAGAAATTGAGGGATCCATACAGCCCAGCAAGATCAGGTCAGCTTGCGTTCCCGGTGGGGTTTGGGGTTGGCGATCAAGCCCAGCCGTTAAGTATTCTTCACAAAAAGAATTAAGAAACATTGCCGCACAAGCTGCCGATTGGGAAAGCCTTCGATATCTCTGAGGATAGATCTTTTCAATCAAAAAGACTTGGGGGCAACGATCCACTCAAAAACTGAAATCATTTGTTAAGCAGGGATGATCAAAACCCGGCCAACCCGATGATAGGGATGAGGATAGAAATAAGGCATCCAGTCTGATTTGGGAGCAGTACCATGACTCAAACCATTGCCCAGTGTGCTCTACAAGGGGCCTCAGAGTTGCTCAGCCGCTACCGGCAGGGAGAGCGCCATTTTCCCCAGTCCTGCTTGGAGTATGCCTTCTTGAGGGGGGCCGATCTGCGAGGGGCCAATCTCGAGGGATCCGATTTGCATGGGGCTAACCTGCGCTACGCCAACCTGCGGGGCAGCAATCTGGCGAAGGCTGATCTGCGCTGTGCCGACCTGCGCTGTGCCGACCTGCGCTATGCCGACCTTGAGGGAGCCTGCTTGGAAGGGGCCAATTTGAGGGGATCCCTCTACAATCACAGCACCTGCTTCCCGGTGGGGTTTGATCCGGTGACGGCAGGGATGCAGCCCTTTGAATTTTGATTGGGGAAGGAGAGGGGATCCCTGAGCCCTCAGGCCGGGGGAAAGCGCTCCCGCAAATCTCGAATCACCGGAGCGGGCACCAGGTGATCGATGGGGCCGCCCAGCTTGGCGACCTCCTTCACCAGGCTGCTGCTGACAAAACTGTGCTCGCTGGCGGTGGCCAGAAAGAGGGTTTCCAGTTCGGGAGCCAAAAGCTTGTTGGTGTGGGCCATTTGCAGCTCCACATCGAAGTCCGACAAGACTCGCAAGCCGCGCACGATCACCTTTGCCCCCCGTTGACGGGCGTAGGCCACCGTCAGACCTGAAAACGTATCAACCTCAACATTTTTGAGATGGGCCGTGGACAGGCTAATCTGGGCTTGCCGCTGCTCTGGGCTGAACAGAGGGGTTTTGTTGGGGTTTTTCAAGACGGCGACGATTACCTTGGAAAAAAGACGGCTGGCCCGCTCGATAACATCGAGATGTCCAAGGGTAATGGGGTCAAAGCTGCCGGGGTAGAGGGCGATCATGGCCAACCTCGTGCTATTCCTCACCCTACCTGGTCTCGGGCCCAAGCCAAATAGGTTGTGCTCACTTGAGTGGCTGCCAGAGCCAGGATCTCGGGCTCAGCGTAGGGGTGCAGCTCTCGCAGCCGTTGTTCCAGGCGGGGGTAGGCAGTTGCGGGCAATTTGAGCAGGATGAGGAACTCGGCATCGGCCTGCAGGGATCCCTGCCAACGATAGTAGGACGTGATCCCGGGCAAGACCTGGGCACAGGCCACATAACGTTCGGCCACCAAGGTATGAGCCAAGCGATGGGCCTCGGTTTCGGATCCCACCGTGGTCATGACAACCGCGAGGGTATCGGGTGTGATCTTGTCGTCCATGCGGGGCGGGGAAGTTGTTAGCCGGGCGGTTTCTCCCTATCCTATCGCCCGCCGGGCTAGGCGTTCCTAGCTCACCGAGGGCTTGGCTTTCCCAAAGTAGGGTCGCTTCTGGTGCCAGCGCCAGGCAGTTTGAATGATCTCGGCCAGGTCGGTGTAGAGAGGTTTCCAGTTGAGATCGCGAAGGATGGCGCCGGCATCGCCCACCAAGCGCGGGGGATCCCCAGGTCGACGTGCTCCCATTTGCACCGGGATCCGCTTTCCGGTCACGGCTGCTGCGGTGGCAATGACCTCTTTGACGGAAAAGCCTTGGCCATTGCCCAGGTTGTAGGCTGGTTGTATGGGCCGGCCAGAGGCCAGCGCTTCTATTGCCAACACGTGGGCTTGCGCCAGGTCGGTGACATGGATGTAGTCTCGGATACAGGTGCCATCGGGGGTATCGTAGTCCTCTCCAAAGACCGTGATGTGGGGACATTGGCCTCCGGCGACCTCCAACACCAAGGGGATCAAGTGGGTTTCCGGGTCGTGGGCCTCCCCAATTTCGCCATCGGGATCGGCTCCGGCGGCATTGAAGTAGCGCAGGCTAATGGATCGGATCCCGTGGGCAACCTGGAAATCTCGCAAGATCTGCTCCACCATTAGCTTGCTCTGGCCGTAGGGGTTGATGGGACGTTGCGGATGACTTTCGGGAATAGGGATCCGCTCTGGCACCCCGTAAGTGGCACAGGTGCTGGAGAACACCAGGTAAGGGATCCCGTGATCTCGCATGGCCTCCAACAAACTCAGGGATCCGGCCACATTGTTGCGGTAGTATTTGCCGGGATCCTTCACCGACTCGCCCACATAGGCATAGGCGGCAAAGTGAATCACCCCTTCTGGGCGATAGTGCTGGATGACTTGATCAAGCCGCTGGCGGTCGGCGAGATCCCCAATCTCCAACGGCCCCCAGCGAACTGCCCAGGGGTGCCCGTAAACCAAGTTGTCGTAAGTGATGGGCAGATGGCCAGAGGCCGCCAGAGCTTTGCAGGTGTGGCTGCCGATGTAGCCCGCCCCGCCGGTAACCAGGAGACGCATAGGCAAACGTCAGATGGAAGATCCCACCCAGGGTAAAGGTTGTCAACGGGATCCCTTCAAGCTCCAAAAGCTTCTTTGGCGGCGTACATGACCTCCACACTGATCTCGGTCAAGCCTCGTTCGCGGGCAAATTTTTCGGTGTTGCGTTTAACCTTGCCGCGCACAAAGCCGGGCACCTTGTTCAGCTCCGCCTGGGCTTCCCGCGTCCAGATGAGGTCGGAATCGGCGCTCAGGCTCTTGTGAATCACCTCCTTGGTGTCGTGGCCACCGAAGATCTCCAACAGGTGATCTTCCATGCCCAGGGTAAAGGAGTTGTAGATCAAGTCCACAATTTGGTTGGCGCCCTCGTAGCCCAAAAAGGGCCGGTAGCCGATAGGGAAATCCTGCACGTGGATGGGGGCCGAGATGACCCCACAAGGGATCCGCAGCCGTTTGCCCACATGCCGCTCCATCTGGGTGCCGAAAATCGCAGCAGGTTCCGCCTGGGCAATGGCGTCCGCCACGCGGGTGTGGTCCTCTGTCATCAAGACCTGATCGCAATACCCTCCCACCTCTGCCTGGAACCACTCCCCATCGTAGGTGCAATAGCTGCCCGCCCACACCACGTGGATCCCCATCTCGCGGGCCAGGATTTTGGTGATGGCCGCCGCGTGGGTGGAATCCCCGAAGACCACCGCTTTTTTGCCGGTTAGGTTTTGGCAGTCGATGGAGCGGGAAAACCAGGCCGCTTGGGAAATGTGCAGCGTTTGCTCCTGGATGTAGGCTTCATAATCGACAGGGATCCCTTGCTCGTTTAGGATCTGCTGGATCTGGCGGATGAAGCGAGCCGTTTCCACCACCCCCATCGGGGTGATCTCAATGTAAGGCATGCCGAATTCCTGCTGCAGATAGCGAGCTGTCATCGGCCCCAGCTCCCGGTAGGGCACCACATTAAACCAAGCCCGCCCCAGGTGTTTGAGATCGTGGACACTGGCCCCTTGCGGGATCACCAGGTTGAGCTGGATCCCCAGATCCCGCAGCAGCACCTTCAGCTCCCGCAGATCATGGGCATTGTGAAACCCTAGGGTGGAAATGCCAAGGATGTTACAGGAAGGCCGCTCCGTCTTTTGGGGCAGGCCGTCTAACTCCCCGCTTTTGCGAGCTTTGGTGATATAGAACTCCACAATCTGCTGCAGGGTGCGATCCGCTGCCTGCAATTCGTTAACCCGGTAGTGGTTGACATCTGCCAGCACCACATCGCAGCGACTGGCCAACTGGGCCTGCCGGACAAAGTGATGCAGATCTTCCTGCAAAATGCTAGAGGTGCAGGTGGGGGTGACGACGATCAGATCCGGCTGCTCCTCGCCGTCTTTGCGGACGATGTTGCGAATCACCTTTTCGTCGGATCCCCGCGCCAACACCTGCCGGTCAACGACGCTGGTGGTTACCGGAGTAAAATCCCGCTCTCGCTCCAACATGGAACGCATCACGTTGAAATAGTCGTCTCCCAGAGGAGCGTGCATGATGCTGTGAACGTTTTTGAAGGAGCTGGCCACCCTCAGCGTGCCGATATGGGCAGGGCCAGCGTACATCCAATAGGCCAATTTCATGGGCAGCCTCTCAAGAAAGCCAGAGACAAAATCAAGGATCCCAACCCACCGCCGGATGTGCACCCGCTGGGAATCTCTCCTGGCATTGTAGAACGCTCAGCAGCCGGCATCCCTTGGCTGTTATCCTCCGTAACTCCCAACCGAGACGCTCCCAAGCCAAACTCGATCAAAAGAAAAACAACCCTGCCAAGGCAAGTGTGATTACGGGGATCCCCCTACTCCGCCCAAAGGGCTTGTTCCATCGTAGAAATAGGAGCGATGGATACCCATCTGGCTCCAGAGCCCAAGCTGAGGAACTTCAGGGATCCTGACAGGGAATCGGCTGGTGGACAAGAGCAGAGGAGTTTTTGTATTTTTCGTTACATGTTAACTTTTGGAGACAAAACATGTAGCTCTACAACGTTGAGCAGAGATTCTTGTTTACAGAAGCAAGCTTTCCGTTGGAGAAGGCAGACTAACAGAGGGAAGAGAGATGGCTGATGTTTCCCTCAATACAAACTCGACACAAAGCATAAGAATTGTCGATTATTGACGATTTCATGCGCCGTAATCGATCAAAGGTTGCTCCTTCTTCAAAGGTAAAGGTGTGAGGTGAAAGCTTATGGGTTCCACAACGATTTCTTGGCAACGTGCTCGCAAAGCTCCTCAGGAGCTGCCTGGTTCCATGACTTCTGTGCTTTTCAAGTCCACGGGTCGCCTGCGCGACTGGTTGCAGGCTCCGTTGCGTCCCATTCAATCGGCTATGGATAACTTTAGCATCCGCGATCCACGCTTGGCCCATTTCCTTTGCCAGTGGATCCCGGCCCGCTGCCCCTTTGAGCGAGATGTAGTGCTGTTTGGCCATAAGGTGATGCACATTCCGCCCATGTGTAAGCTCAACCCCCTCTACGACCAGGTGGCAGGGCTGCGCTTCCGGGCCTTGTCGTTTTTGGCGGAGCGAGGAGAAGACATTAGCCGTTACCTGTAAGGCAGCTTTTTCCACTAAATCTTTTTTCAAGGGATCCCTGGCCATCCAAAGCCTGCTGCCAAACTCCGGAGCGGATCCCATTAGAAGCGGGTCTCAAACTCGATGGAAATGACATTGTTGCCCTCGAGGTCGGTGCTGGCACGGGTGAGGGTTTGCTCGTTGAGGCGGTAGCGGGCGCTGTAGCGGGTGGGCTGAAAGGGATCCGTTAGGTTGCGCTGCACCGAGATGGAAGTGGCTGGCCCCAGATCGCGGGCCACCTCCAGCGCTAGCCCTATCGAGGAGCGGTTGGCAGCGCGGGTATCGACCTGGGGGACGGGGCTAATGCGCACCTCGTCTAGGTCCAGGGTGTCCCGCAGCGTGTCCAGCACATCGTTGAGCAAGGCAGTTCCGGCCAGGCCGGCCACTCCCGCTTCGGGGTTGAGGCGGGCCAGAGCTGTGCCTCCCAGGAGGGCGACGATCTCTTCGGGGGAGCGGCTGGGGCTGCTGGAAAGGGCCAGAACCCCGTTGCGGGGATCCGCCTCAGCCAGCTGGCTGGCCCGCCCGTTGACCGTGGCGAAAATCTCGATGCTCTGCTGGGATCCCGGCAGGTTGCGGTTGGTGTCGAAGGGGGAGAGCTCTTGGGGAAAGCGATAGACCTCGATGGCCTGGGTCATCAAGCGCAGGTTCAGGAAGGGATCGAAGGGGTTGTCTAGGTCAAAAGTGGCGGTATTGGAGCGGGAGCGATCCAGGCGAAAGTTGGCAAGGGGCAGGCTGACGCGGCCTCGCTCTAGGGCAATGGTGCCCGCTGGGCGCAGATCCTGGGGAGTGCCAAACAGGCGCAAGGTGCCGGCAGCATTGAATTCAAACAGATTGGGACGCTGCACGCGGATCCCTGGCCCCAAGACCAGCTCCAGTCCGTTGAGCCGCGGCTGCCAGAAGGGATCCGGCGAAGTCGAGCCGGCGGCAGCTGTTGCGGCCTCAGGTTCTGCCCGGCGGGGGCTGACATCCACGATCCCTTGAGAAACCTCCAGCCGCCCCTCGAGCAAAGGTTGCAGAAGCAGCCCTCTGACAGCCACCTCGCCGTCCAGATGGCCAGTGTAGAGGTTGGGCAGGTTGAGCTGGATCCCTTGGAGTTGCAGAGTTAAGGGTGGCGAGGTTTCGTCCATCTGCAGGGCACCGCGAGAGTTGACGGGCAAAAAGCCTTCAGCCAAAAGGGATCCACCCCCCAACTGTCCCCGCAGCTCCTGGACTTGCAGCTGATTGAGGTTAAAGGCGATCTGGCCTGTGAGGTCGGTAATGGGCTCCGGCAGGGCTGCCAGCTTGAGGATCCCCGAGTTGACGCTCAAGTTCCCCTGCAGGCTGGGCTCTCGCAAGGTGCCGCGGATGGCCAGCTCCAGTTGGCTTTGGCCGCCTTCCCAGCGCACCTGGTCGGTGAAGAGGTTGATCAGGCGCAGACCGCCATGCTTGGCTTGCAGGGTGAGGTCGATCTGGTCGGATTCGGCCCGCACCTCGGCAAAGGGCAGGGTGTAGGGCACCAGGCCAAAGAGGCGAATGGGTTCGTCACCATTGGCCAGCAGGGCGCCGTCCAGGCGCAGCTGCCCCCGCTGGTAGTCAAATTGTCCTCCCACCTCCCGCAGCGGCACCTGGTTGATCTGGGCGTTGACCACTGTCAGGGATCCGCGGGCATGGGGATCCCGCAGGTTGCCGGCCAGCTCCACGTCCAGGTTGAGATCCCCCTGCAGCTCCAGCTCCTCTGGCAGGAAGCGGTCCAGCAAAGCCAGAGGCAATCCTTGGATTTGCAAGGATCCCGACTGTTCCTCTAGGCCCAGCTTGCCCACAAAAAGGGCTTGACGTTCGCCACTGCGCAACCGCAGCGGCTCCAACACCACTGCATCTCCAGCCAGGCTGCCCCTGGCAGTAAGGCTTTCGATGCCAAACTCCTCTGCCTGCCAATTCTGGCCCTCAAGGTAAAAGCTGACGCTAGGCCGGTTGAGGCTGCCGACCAGGCTAACGCTGGCTTGGAATTCCCCTCGCAGACTTGTGGGCGGCGGGAAAGTGCTCCGCACCGCTGACGCGAACAGCGGATCCATGCGGCTGGCCAAGGTCTCCAGGTGGACGGCCAAGATCTGGGCATAGTACTCCAGCTGCTCCAGGAGAGGATGGTTGGGCAAACCAACCGGGTCGGTCTTTAACGCCGAGGCAGGGCCCAAGGGGGGCCGCCGGAAGCCGCGAGTGGTGATGTCTTGCCACTGCCGCCACTTAAAGGCAGAGACGATGTCTTCCAGGCGGCCCTGGCGGGTGCTGATCTCTAGGTTAATTTGAGGAACGGAAACCTCTGGAGTAGACTCCAAACCGCCCTGGAGGGGATCCGCCGGCAGCTCCAGGATGCCGCTAGCGGTGTAGGTGCTCTCAAACAAATCCAGTTGAGCTTGGGCGATCTCTAGGCGAGGAGAACCATTACCAGCGTGGTAGTCGAAATCCACCGAAAAGCCCCGTACTTCGATCCCTCCCAACTGCAGATCCGCCACCGCAGCCCGTCCTTGGGCGGCGCCGCTTGCCAGGTCAACTGCCACCTCCCCCTCGAGGGTTCCCTGCAGACTGGCCCACGGCCCGGCAGCCACCCCCCCCAGCAAAGCCAGAGGCAACTGGTTCACTGCCACCTGGAGCTCCTCTTGCCGGCGTTGGCCGCGAATTTCCGCCTCGCCCCGCTGCACCTGAAACTGCAAAGGCTGCAACTGGGGATCCAACTGCAGCGCCAGTCGATCCCGCTTCCCCCGCAGATCCACTTCCGTCCCCTGAACAGACCCCTGAAAGGGCCCGGCCAAGTCTTCAAAGGCCACATCTCCCACCTGCAAGCCCCGCAACTGCGCCTTGCCAGTCACCTGCAAGGTGTCCAGAGGTCCGCGGATCTGGCCGGATCCCTGCAGCACTCCTTTCACCAGCGGCGGCAGGCCGGGTACTTCTGCCAGCGTAATCCCGTCGGTGGTAAAGCTCAGATCCAGGGATCCCACCTGCAGCGTCTGGGGATCCAAGGGGATCTGCCCTTCGACCCTGGCCAGGCGAGTGCCACCTGCCAACACCTCCGCCTCCTGGATATGCAGTCCGGATCCCTCCCAAGTCACCTGGCCGCGGATGCCCTCAACCCACTGCCGTCCCCTCGCTCCCAAAGGCTGCAACAAAGCCAGCGACCCTTGCGCCCGCAACGCCCCCAGGAAGCCCACTTCTGCTGCCGCCGCCCTGTCCAGCTGCGCCGTCAGCTCGCCAGAGAGGGATCCCGGCCATTGGGGGTTGAAAAAGGCCAGCGGCACCTCCTGAGGAGCCAACTGCGTCTGGAGCTGTCCCCCCGCCCACCGACCCGCCACCGCCACCCGGCCTCCGCCCACGTCCAGCACCGCCTGCGGCACCTGCACCACCCAGTCCAGACCCTCCGGCAAAACCTGCAGCTGCCCTCTTCCGGCGATCTCTCCCCCTTGGGTTGCCCAGGTGGCCTCTACCTGAGGTTGGGATCCCGTCAGCGCCACCTGCACTTGAGCGGAAACCGGCCCCACCCAAGGAAGAGCGCCCCGGCGGGGCAGGTTGAGGCCGTAAAGGGCCAGCACCTGCTCCACGTCGGCTCCGCTGACTTGAAGATCGAACTGGCCTGCCAAGCCGGCAGCCCATTGCAGCTGGCCGGAGCCTTGGATGCGACCCCCTGCAGTCTTGAGGTCAATTGCTTCCAAGGCCAAGGTTTGATCCGCAAAGCGGAAGCCAAAGGCATACTCCGACACCGGCAGGCGATCCACCTGCCCCGGCGAAAGCCCCCGCAACTGTCCCCGGATCTGCGGCTGATCCAAGGCTCCAGTGACCGCTACGGATCCCCCTACCACCCCCTCCACCGCCACCGGCAGGCCAAAGGCAAACGTCTCTTGGATCTGCTGCAGGCGGGCCGGCGCTACTTCCGCCTGCAAACCAAACCCCTGTCCTTGCTCCCAGACCACCGGGCCTTTTAGCTCGGCAAAGGAAAGCTGACCAAAGCGACCGCTCACCCCCTCCAGCTCCAACCCCTGCAAGGTAAAGCGAACGGAGCCCTTCACCTCTTCAAAAGGATGGGGCAACCTCTCCAGATCCAGCCGAGCCTGTTGAACCTGGGCCTGCCCCGTCAACTCCAGCGGTTGATCCCGCCGCCAGAGCACCTGGAGATCCAAGCCAGTTTCCCCCTGCACCTCCGCAAAAGGGGCCGCCGGCACCACACTGGGCAAGAGATCCAAAGGCAGACGAGCCGCAGAAAGCGTCACCGAACCGGAAGCCTGGGCAAAATCCGCCACCCCCCTGAGCTGCAGGGGGTACCCCCCCTCCCCCTCCCGAGGGAGCAACCGTGCCGTCGCCTGGAAACTGGCCCGCCCCCCGAAAAGATCCTCCTCTCCTGGCGGGGCATTGTGAGTCAGCCACACCTGCACCTGGCCCTGCAGCCGATCAAACTGGCGTCGCTCCCCCACCAAAGGGATGACCGTCAGGGATCCCTGGCGCAAACGGATGTTCAGCCCATGCAAGGGCAGGGATCCCTCCCCTTCGGGCAGTTGAAACTGCACATCCGCCCAGCCGCGATCCAGCGTTTCCATCAGCAGCAGTTGCGGCTGGTTTAGGGTAACATTCAGCACCCACTGACCCGTCTGCAGCCAAGTCCAGAAATCAGGGCTGAGGTCGATGGAGCCGATACTGGCCAGATGTTCAACGCGGCTTTCTCCCAAGCTCACCTGCCAGGGGGCCAGAAACCTCACCTCCCCCAATTCCACGCGCCGGCGCATCGCTTGCGAGAGGGTTGCTTCCACCTGCGGCAGCACGTGATCTTGAAGGTAGATCCCTGTTCCCCAGGCGGCACCAAAGGCGGCAGCCGTCAAGCCCAAACCCACCCCAGCTAGAGTGATGGGGGAAAGGTTGAATCGTTGCTGCTGAATCTTTGGATCTTGGTGATCCTCTCCCAACCGCCTACCCCTTAAAAACCTGACAGGCTCCCAAAAGCCATTCGTGCACTGCGGGCCGACCTTGCCGGCACAGTTGCCCCCATCCTACCCAAGGACTCCTGGCTTGCCACGAGGGAACAGCACGAGGGAACAGAAAGAAGAGATCCCTGCTCCCAGGCGTAATTCCCCCGAAGACCCCGCGGAAAAATACCGTCTCCCGCGGAGAACGGGGATGCTAAGCTATCTCCACACCCGAGATTGAACCCACCCTGGGGCCTCTCTCAGGTGTTCCCTTCTGTCGAGATGGTTGAAAGGAGAAGAGCCATTCCGGAACCCCTATCTCTGACGGTCAGCTTGCGCGGCAGCCGCGAGGCGCTGGAAAACTGCCAGGTCTTTCACCTGACTGGCCTTCTGGATGCCTTTTCCGAGCCGGTCTTTGTTAAGGTGGTCACCAAATACCTGGAAGAGGGATCCCCTAACCTCATCTTGGATTTGACAGGGATCGACTTCATCGATAGCTCTGGCGTCGGCGCCCTGGTGCAATTGGCCAAGCTGGTGCAGAGCCGTGCGGGTGTCTTTCAGGTGGTGAGCAATCCCCGCATCACCCAAACGGTGAAGCTGGTGCGCCTGGAGAAGTTCCTGTCTTTGCGCAACTCCTTGCAGGAAGCCTTGGATCGCCTGAAGGAAGGAAGTACGGGCAGTACAGAGACCGCCTGATACGTAATAAGTATGGGTCTGGGAACCTTTTGGGGGATCAGTGCTGGAGCAGGGGATCCCGACTGGATAACGGTCAAAGCAGCCCGCATCCTCAGCACGGTCAACTGGGTGGCCTGTCCCCAAAATGCCGTCGGCCAGCCGGGCCTGGCCTATCAGATTGTGCGCCCTTGGCTGCGACCGGAACAAACCCTCTTGCCGCTTCGCCTGCCCTTTGTCACCCGGTCGGAAGTCCTGCAATCTGCCTGGCGAGTGGCTGCCCAGCAACTAGCCCCACTCCTAGAAAGGGGAGAAGATGTCGCCTTTATCTGTGAGGGAGACGTGGGCCTCTACAGCACCTTCGCCTACGTGGCCCAAGCCCTGCGGCAGCGGATCCCCGCCTTGCCCATCCAGGCCATACCGGGGGTGTGCTCTCCCTTAGCCGCTGCTGCTGCCCTGGGATCCCCCTTGGTGCTCGGCTCCGAGAAATTGGCGATTTTACCGGCTCTGTTTGCCCTCTCGGAACTGGAGCAGGCTTGTGCCTGGGCTGAGGTAGTCGTCCTCATGAAAGTGGCCTCTGTCTATCCTCAGGTTTGGCAGTGGCTGGCCGAAAGAGGTTGGCTGCAACAGGCCAGCTTAGTGGTCTGGGCCGGCTGGCCTCAGCAAACCCTCTTCCCCACCCTGGAAGGACTGGCCGACTACCGGCCCCCCTACTTTTCCCTGCTGATCCTGCGTTCTCGGCCCCGAAATCAAGATTCTCTTAACCTGGAAAACGAGCTACAGCTGGAATGAGTTTTCTAGGATAGGGAATGAGTTCCTTCCGGCGATTAAGCCCGAAGCAGGGGTTGGTCGTTGTTTTTTTGCGTTTATTTCTGTTTAGCTCAAGGCTCGCGCCGAGCCAGCTTGTTTCCCCAAAAAATCAGGTGTCCTGTGACGGAAAGAGGCTGAGGAATCCGAATCCAGAATGCTGGGATCCCTCATTGACCTGAACCAAAAAGAGATGAAAAGACCAAGTTAAAGGAATGATCCGACCTGTTAAGAATAGTTGCCAACCTGGGTTGAGGGATCGGCTATAGGTTAGATTATGAATGTAGTGATTCAGGCGAGGAGGATAATATCTCATCCCCATCCCAAACGCGAGGCACCGCTTCTCGATTGAATCAAATCCAAAATTCAAGTCCAAAATTCTCTGTCGGTCAACGCTCTGATCCAAACTTCCGATCCGTTGCTTCGGCAGGCTCTCCTGAGAAGTGGTTGTCTCGCTCAGCAGAGCACCTGGTACCTACGACAGGTTTTCCTCAAAGCAGAAAAGGGGAGTTAGGCAGATAGCAGTTGGGCTTGCTGCACAAGCCACTGGGAAAGTGAGAGAGCGCTCTAGGTGTTCCTCAAATAATCCTCAAATAACGAGTGGTTTTGCCAGATCAACAAGCTCAGCTGGCTATTTTGAGTCTCCATTCATGAGCGAGTCAGGGTGGGAAAATCGGTGATCAGGTTCAGGTGCTCTCAACCTGCAAGCTCTGCGAGTCGGAACCAGCGCTCAGTGGGACAAGGACTGCGGGCTTTAGCAATTCGAGGTTCTCTCAGTTCATAGTTTCACTCTCACTTTCAGGAGGTTGCTATGTTTACCTTTCTCTCAAAGATTGCTAGAGCAATTATCCGCATATTTGCTCCTGCCAAGTCCGATCTGGTGGAAGTGGGTTACCAGCCCATCACGGATGATATCTATCGCATCAACGGCTCAGCCTGCCATTTTAGCGATCTGGAGATCTCATCGTAAACCTCAGAGTCGGATTCTGGTGTCGGAGCGGCCACTGGCGCTGGCCTAGAAATTGGAAAAACCTAGAAATTGGAAAAAAAAGCTACAAGTTAAGACAACTGAATAAGTCTTAGTTAAGTCTTGGATGCGGTTAGTCCGCGTCGGCAGGGGTGGTTTTCCTCCCTGTGGCCAAGTTCTACCGGTTCAGTGGTGGCTCCCCGTGGGGGTCACCACTTATTGTTTTGTTGTTTGCAAGTTGTTTGGGAAAATAAGGAGAATGCTTGCGGTTGCCCTATCTCAACCTGTGTTGCCTTCCCCCGTAGTTTACCCAGCTACATCGAATGCTCTGGATCCCTTGGCCGAAGTTCTAGCCCAGGTTTTTCATCCCCCCTCAGGTCTGCAACGCTGGATCTACCCAATTCGCAAGCTGGGCATTCGCGAAGAGTTGCGCCTCAGGCTGGCCGCAAGGGATCCCCACTACTGCTGTCTGGCAGCTGCGGTGGGATCCGAAGTGGTGGGCACTGCCGAGATCTCTTTGCGGGTCACAGCCCACGGGAAGTATCCCTACCTCTCCAACTTGGCGGTGCTGCCCGGCTGGCGGCGGCGAGGAATTGCTCGTCTGCTTTTGCTCAGTGCTGAAGGGGTGGCGAAAGGGTGGGGCTACCGCTGTTTGCATCTGCACGTATTGGAAGACAATCTCCCCGCGCGGCAACTGTACGCTCAACTGCGCTATACCCCCATCGAACGCACCTCTCAACTCTGGCGATGGTTGGGGATCCCTCCGCAGCTTCTGCTCTGCAAGTGGCTACCTTGAATCGGCCCATCGGCAACATTGAGCTGGCAGATTCCCACCCCGCCGGCTTGCTTCATGGTGGTGAGACGAGGTCCTGGACTCAGCTTTTATAAAGTTATGTAAACTAGAAATCGGGTTTTAGAGAGGTCCTAGAGTGGCAGTGAAGGAAGTGGGCAGAGTTTGGCGCTGGTTAAACCTCATGGGATTGGTTGTGGGCCTGCTTGTGGGCTTTGGGATGACTCAGCCTGCCTGGGCCCAGTGGGGAACTACTCCTCTCCCGCCAATAGGTTCTCCGGCACCGGAGTTCGCATTGCCAGATCAAGCCGGGCAAATACGGCGGCTGGCGGATTTTCGGGGGGAGTGGGTGGTGTTGTATTTTTACCCCCGCGACTTCACTTCCGGCTGTACGATTGAGGCCCGCCGCTTTCAGCAAGATTTGCCCAAGTTCCGGGCCATGGGGGCGCAGGTTGTGGGCGTGAGCGCCGACTCGGTGGACTCCCACAAGCGCTTTTGCTCGGCAGAGGGGCTACAGTTTCCTTTGCTGTCGGATCCCGATGGTACGGTTAGTCGAGCTTACGGCTCCTGGATGGGCGATGTTGCCCTGCGCAATACGTTCTTGATCGACCCGGAGGGGATTTTGCGAGAAATCGACCCAATCGTGAACCCCAGCCGCCACAGTGCTGAGGTTCTGGCCCAGTTGCAGCAGCTTATCAGGAACTAGCCCTCTAGCTTTCCGGGCCAAAAGTCTGCTCGAACTCGTGGAGCAACTCGTCGATCTCCTCCAGCGCTTGGTTGACATCCACGCGCAAGCTGCCCAAGTCTGGCTTTTCCAACAGCTTGGCTACCGCTGGCCGGCGTTCGCGGATTAGCTTGATGCGCTCTTTCAAGGCGGCAATTTCGGCGGCGTCCATAGCTTCAGAGACCTAATTGACTCTCCTAGCTTATCGCTTCCGCTGGGGGAGTGTCGCCTGCTGGGATCCCTTTCTGAACCACCGAGAGCCAATCAACCGAGAGCCAATCATAATAGAGCTGCGCAACCTGGCACTCAACCCCGCTTCAGCTAGAAATTGCAGGAGCCCCGCACTGTACCCGTAGGTTCGGTGTCGGGAGGAATGCTATAATAATACTGCGGACACCAGAAACGGTTGTTTA